>JAPLJP010000178.1 GCA_026388535.1 Deltaproteobacteria bacterium
CATTTTCTCTTTATCCCACTACCATGGAACAAATAATTAAAGTTGCCGACGCGGGAGCGATAATGCCTCCGAAATCAACTTGGTTCGAACCGAAGTTGCGCAGCGGTATTTTTACTCATAAACTGGACTAGGGTAAGAAATATTTTTTTAATATCTGGTACCAAGTTGCAGTCAGAAGTATACCGCGGCGGCAAGGAAGAGGCGACGCAGTCGTATAGTACCATACGTCGAGGAGTCGATGACGATGCCAACAAAGGTAGACGAATGAATGCAAGTTGGTATAATGGAAGAAGAAACCCTTGATACAATACTTAACGGACTTGTACGTGTTTACCAGAAGAAAAAAGGATACCGGTTTTCTCTGGATTCGATTTTGCTTGCCCATTTTGTTTCTTTAAGACAGCGTACACGTTTTCTTGATATCGGCTGCGGCAGCGGCATTATTCTTCTTATCCTGGCAAAACGTTTTCCCAATATTCACTGCGTTGGTTTGGAAATTCAGGAAAATCTTGCAACGCTGGCACGGAAGAACTCTCAACTAAATAATCTGGACGAAAGAGTTGAAATTATTTCCGGCGACGCACGCTATATAAAAAATATTTTCCCTGAGCATTCATTTGATGCGGTAATATTCAATCCTCCTTATGGGAAATTAAATTCCGGCAGAATTAATCCTCATCAGGAAAAAGCCATTGCCCGCCACGAAATAAAAGGTTCTCTAAAAGATTTTCTTTCCGCGGCGAAATACCTGCTAAAGCCAAAGGGAAGAGTTTTTACTATTTATCCGGCAAAGAGATTGGTGGAACTGGTTTATTTTTTTCGCCAAATTGGCGTTGAGCCCAAAAGAATGAAGTTGGTTTTTTCCGATCTTTATTCGGATGCGGCGTTTGCTCTGGTGGAAGGTAAAAACGGTTCCCGTGAAGAACTGAAACTTGAATCCCCGCTTTTTATTTATGATCAAAATAAAAAATATACTCAGGAGATGACTGGAATTTTCACCGAACTCTCTCGTTTTCCCGTTGACGGCGGCGGCTGATTTCCAACTGCATGACTCGCTTTAAGACAGCGGCCAGTTCTCGATCGGCTAAAACTTCTGTGCATTCAGCAATCATTTCTTTGTCTCTTTTTTTCAAAATAGTTTTTTTTGCCGGAGAAATATTTTCCGCCTCTTTTTCACGGACAAGTGTGTGGCCAACCAGAAAGCGGATTTCTTTTATGACCGGTTTTCCGGCAAGTTCATTTAATTTACCGCGGATTTCTTCTTTTATGAAATGAAGCTGCTGCACCCAGACCGATGAAACTGTTTTCACAAACAATGTACCGTTTCTCAAAGAATCAGGTTGTGTTTTGGAAGCAATTTGCGGACCAACGGCTTTCGGCCAGAGTTTCAACAGGGCGTTTTCTTCGAGTTTTGAAGTCATGCCCCTCTTTTTCAAGACCGAAAATAAAACTTCACCTATTGATTGTAATTGAGCCTGCTGTTTTCTTCTGCGCATGTTTTTCTTGTGGCATAAATGAGAAAATTGGTCAAGAACAGTCCCACGTCGCCTATAGTGGCCCTATAGTGACCTTTAGGTTATTTAGGCTATTCGCTCCTGGGATAATTTCCAATCCCGATGCATCGGGATTGGATGGTTCCACTTACGCTTCAAACTGCGCTACGCTTGTTCTTAGCGAGTGTCACTACGGCTAACGCTTTAATGAGCCTTGATTTTCCGAAACGTAGTGATCGGAAAATCTTAGAGCTCATTATCTTGCCACCTTCAGGTGGCAGGGACAAACTTCATCCCGACAAGTCGGGATGAAGTTTTCAGCAAGTCTCAAATCCCACTTCGCTACGCTTCGGGGATAGTTCGTCCAGCAAGCTTCAGCGCACCTATAGTGACCTTTAGGTTATTCGTTTCTGAAGCTTGGGTCTCATTAAAAAAGCGGGAAGGTTTTTAGGCCTTCCCGCTTGAAGTTAGTTACTTATCAAAGAAACATTTCTTAGACAGCAAATGATTCTTCAGGAATATTCATACAACTCTGTTCATCCTTCTTCAGGTTTTCCAGTTTGGGAATGACAAGCCCTGTCGTGCGATTAATGAAGAACCTGGCGCCTTCAATTTTACCACGGTAGAAGGCTTTTTCCTGTTCGCCGGTATCAGCAGCGAAGAACTTCGGAATAGCAACAAGAGCAATTTTGAGATGCAGCCAGCCTACAATGACATCACCCATGCAGTTCAGGAAATCGCAAGCTCCGATCAGGGGGACGTAAGGAGTGACTTTGATCATCTTGGCAAAAGCCATCGATGTTTCTGCCAAGGCGTTCAAAGAATTTTCCACGATTGCCACTTCATTTTTCAGAGCGTCTACCTTTTTAGCTTCTTCAATGGTTTCCTTCATCATAGCCATCAGGTTCATGAAATAAAGGCCTTTCTTCATGCACAGCTTACGGCCCAGCAGGTCAAGAGCCTGAATACCGTTGGTGCCCTCATATATCTGATTGATCTTCTGATCTCTCATCATCTGCTCAACCGGATACTCGCGGCAGAAACCATAACCGCCGTATGTCTGCACGGCAAGTTGGCAGACATCCATGCCCGCGTCGGTGCAGTAGGATTTTACGATAGGTGTAAGAATTTCGATAAAACCATGCCAGTATGCCTGTTGCTCTTCGTTTTTCTCGATCATGGCCTGAATTTCATTATCCATGCAGAAGTAACACAAGAAACATAACATCCGAAGACCTTCCGAAGTGGATTTCATTTTAAGCATCATTCTGCGAATATCCGGATGCCGAATGATAGGAATTGACCCACCATCAATCTTCATAGCCATTTCTATGACGTCCTGTCCCTGAATTCTCTGCTTAGCATAATCAAGAGCATGGAGATAGGCTGCTCCGGCAAGGGATGCGCCCATCATGCCGACGCCCTGACGCTCTTCGTTCATCATGTGGAACATGATCGGCATGCCCTCACGTTCTTGTCCCATCAGATAACCGATGCATTTGTTGTCCGTGCCGAAGTTCAGCGTACAGGTGGCGTTGCCGTGGATACCCATCTTGCTTTCGATATTGCCGCATTGAACATCATTCGGTTCGCCAAGTTCGCCTTTCTCGTTGAATCTGATCTTGGGAACCATAAAAATGGAAATTCCCTTGGTTCCTTTGGGATCACCCTCGATTCTGGCCAGTACAGGGTGAATAATGTTCGGGGTCAGATCATGATCGCCCGCCGAGATGAAGCTCTTGGTGCCTACGATGGAGTAGGTGCCATCGGCGTTCTTCTTTGCCGAGGTCTTTAAAAGGCCGACGTCGGAACCGGCACTCGGTTCAGTCAGACACATGGTTCCAGCCCATTCACCGCTAAACATTTTTTCGAGAAGTATATTGCGCAGTGGATGCTGGAAATAATCCTGCATCAATCTTGCGGCGCCGTGGGAAAGACCAGGATACATAAGGAACGACTGATTGGTCGACAAAAACATGTTAGCGCAAGCAGCCGCTATACAAGCAGGAAAGCCTTGACCGCCTACTTCCGGCTCGTCAGCTGTGGCCATATATCCGCCTTCACAATAAAGCTTGTAGAGTCTTTTATAAGCTTCAGGTGTTGTTACTTTTCCGTCTTTAAATGTTGCTTCTACTGGTTTACGATGAACTTCATCAGGATAGGTGGGGGCAATTTCAGTCTCCGCAAACTTTGCCGCCTGGTCCAGAACCATTTTGCAGGTATCGGTATCATAATCCACATAACGGCCCTTGCCAAGCAATGTCTCTCCTATCTTGAAGACCTCAAACAATTGGAAATTAATATCTCTTAAATCAACCCAAAGACTCGCCATACAATCCTCCTTACTTTTTTCTGTTTATTATTTTTTTGCTCTTTATAAATGAGCACCTATTCTTGTATTTCCGAACATTCCCGGATAATCATATAAATTAAGTTATTTTATCATTCATTCTTTTAAGTTATTCCGGCAGTCACATATCGCTGAAACTATAAACCGAAATTTGATTTTAATGACTGATAGTCATTTTTTTATTCTTATACATCTCTATATTCACTCTGTCAATATATTAAATAAAATCGGAATATTTTATTTGTCTTTTTTTACAGTTATCTAAGATAGTTTTATAAATTCATATACTTGAGATGATAGGTAATGATCTTAATTTTGATGACTAAAGGTCATTTTAAAGAAAATTATTTCCCCAAATGATATTTCGGCAGGCAATGTTTTTTTACTCGTATCTGCTGAATTTTGTACAATACATTTAAGTACGCTCAAGATAATACTGCGTGATCTCATACACGGCATAATCCATCATGAGCATGATCCGCATGATGCTGTCGATGGCCTGATTATGTTCCAAAGCATCAATAAAAATTGCCTGAAAATCAGCATAGAGCCACATGTGGCGGCGCATCAAAACTAATCCGTAAATGGATTCATGCAATGGGAGCCCGATCTCATGACATTTTTTAGCGTATTTCTTAAAATATTTCTGGGTAATTTCAAATCTATTATCAGATACCAGCAATTTTCTTAAATTGCGATAAAAGTCAACAGCGTACACTATCAATTTTTCCTTCTTTATATTTTGATAATGTGTCGTCCTTTTATTTTTTTGAACCTCCATTGCCCAATGCTCGGCAATTTCCTCGGCGTTTTGTTCGGTGACATCAAGAAGTTTAATAGAATCTACCATAAGAATATTCTCCTTTCTCTGAATTCAAATCTGATATAAAAATATGTTTATATTTATTGATGAATTTTTGATTTGTTTTATTTTTTCCCCTTCTTCATAAGTTCCTGGTATTCCTTGGTCACTTCATAAGACGCGTAGTCGAATAATAAAATTGTCCGGCCAAGAGTATCAAGCGCCTGCCTCTGGTCTATGCCGGCACTGAATATTGTCTGGAACTCAGCGTATAACCAGATATGCCGTCTCATAAGTATCAACGCGTATATAGTCTCCTTCGCGGGAATACCCATGGCATAACTTTCCTGAGCGTAGCTTCGAAAATATCTTAATACATCATCCGTAATTTTTTCATCAAGAAACATCTTACTGAAATTTTGATAAAATCTGACACATTGATAGATGATATCTTCCTCATCCAAACCTTTATACGTTGGTGTTTTGGCGTTATTCTTAACATCCCTCGCCCATCTTCCTGCAATCTTCTCCGCATGTTTTTCTGCCAGTTCTAAATATTTAATGGCGTATGTCTTCATTACTAATCTCCTTTTCACCATAAATTAGTTTGAATGCTTAATTATAATATAAGACATGATGTTCGAATTGACAATAGATTTTTAGCAATTATTCATTAAAAAAATGATGACGCCTTAAAGAAAGAGCGCGGAAACAAACTAATCATAAAGTTTTGATAAAAGGTGTTCGCGGAATATGTTATTCTTTAAATAGTGTCCCAAATTTTACAGCCAAGATTTCCTTGACATACAAGAGTGAACTTCTTATAGTCCAACCACCGAAACGGTTATGTCTTGTCAGTTGCAAAAAATAAAAAATCATTGAGGAGAAAACTAAATAATGAACATCAAACATCTCATTTTAATTTTAGTAGTCTGTATGATCGCCGCGACACTGGGTTGTACTTCTTTGGGAATGAACACTATACCCATGGACAAGCTCAAAGCAAAATATGCTGACGTCGAATCAAAAATCATTGAGATTGACGGTATGAACATCCACTACAAGGACGAGGGACAAGGGCCTGTGTTGATCCTGCTCCATGGCGTCTGCGCATCGTTGCACACATGGGATGGATGGACTGAACGGCTTAAAGGACATTACCGCGTTATCCGGCTGGATATACCGGGATTCGGACTGACAGGACCGGCTCCCGATCCATCTCTCTACAAAATCGATGAAGCCGTGAACCTATTTGAAAAAATCGTGAACGAAATGAAGCTGAAAAAGTTTTATTTAGCGGGAAACTCTCTGGGGGGCTACATCGCCTGGAACTACACTCTGAAAAATCCGAACAAGGTTGAAAAACTTATACTTGTGGATTCGGTGGGATTCCCTCAGCCTCTGCCTGGCCTATTAGCCTTCGCTAGCAATCCCGTTATAAGGCCATTCGCGCGGCACATAATGCCGCGCTTTATGTTCGACAGCGCCGTGAAACAGGTGTACGGGGATAAATCAAAGGTTACCCAGGAGCTCAAAGACCGGTATTTCGAGCTTGCCATGAGGGAGGGAAATAAAGGTTCATATGTTGACGTGTTTACGGAAATGAGAAAGCTGTGCAAGAATGAAAACCTTTCCGCAGGAATAAAAGATCTGCAACCCCCGACGCTGATTATGTGGGGCACAAAAGATACATGGATTCCTTTTAAGTACTTCGAAAACTGGAAGAAAGAATTGCCGACAGCAAAATTCATTCAGTATGAAGGCGCCGGACATACTCCGATGGAGGAAATACCGGATATGACAGCGCACGATGCGGATCTATTTCTTTCAGGTAAGTAACTAGAAAAATAAAGAAGCGGAGGACATTGCCCAATAAGCTATAAGGGCGTAGATAAACGAAATCTTCCTATCAGTACGCCCTTATTTATTAGGTACTTACAGATATATTATAAATCGTTTGATTAATTAATATATTCTAATTTTTTGAAGCCAGACGGAAAATAAAAAAGGGAGCCCTTTAAAGGGCTCCCTTTTTTAACTTTGTGAATAAGCTCCGCAGAGAATAAGTTTGTCTTACACTTTGCTGAACATAATGGCGTTTGCATTGCCGAAAGCGCCGCAAAGTGAAGCCACGCAATATTTGGCGTCTTTAAAGTCTGTCTTCATGATGGAGTTCATGGTCACGACCAGACGGGCACCGCTTTCTCCCAACGGATGACCGAGCGCCAAAGCGCCGCCCCAGACATTTACGTTATCGAAAGGCGCGTTCTTGGCGATTCCCAGTTCTCTAACACAAGCTAATGCCTGGCTGGCAAAAGCTTCATTAAATTCCCAAATAGCAATATCGCTTACCTTCATACCCTTGCGGCCAAGAAGTCTCTTGACAGCGGGGATGGGGCCTATACCCATGATGGTAGGATCGCATCCGGCCATTGCGCCGCCTTCGTATTTCAGGTGATAAGAAAGTCCCAGCTTATCGGCTTTGGAGCGTTCCATCAAGAGAACGGCAGCCGCGCCGATGGTGAGAGGCGAGGATGTGGCGGCGGTGATGAGACCATCGGGTTTGAAACCGGGCTTCATGGTAGCCATCTGCTCTCTGGAGATGTCACCGCGAATCCACTGGTCGGTTTCTACCATGAAGGGCGTGCCGTCATCTTTCAGACCTTCAATAGGAATAATTTCCTGCTTGAACTTGCCGGCTTTGGTGGCGGCGTCGGCTTTCTTATGGCTCCAGAAGGCCATGTTTTCCATATCGTCCCGGGTGATTTTCCACTGTTCGGCCACTTTTTCAGCGGTGGAACCCATGGGAATGTCCATGATGTTGTATCGCTCGGCCAGGCGTGGCGGGAAATCCATGTGCATGGCCATGAAGACCTTCTGCATGTCTTCCACGCCGGAAGCCAAATATGTATCGCCTTCACCGCACATAATGGCGCGGGCGGCATGCTCAATGGCCGCCATGCCGGAAGGACACTGCATGGTCAGGGTGTTGGATGGTACCGATTCCGGAAATCCACCGGCCAGCCAGGAAACACGGCCGATATCGTTCTGCATGCCGGTAGGATTGGCGCAGCCGACAAATACGGCCTCGATATCTTCGGGCTTCACTTTGGGGTTACGGGCAAACAACCCATCATAAACTTTTGTCAGAACCTCATCCGGTCTTATGGCTCTAAACCATCCCTTCTCGTTGTGCGCCCGGGAATTGGCTGACCTTACACCATCGATAATTACACACTCACGCATTGTATAGCCTCCTCTAAATTATTGTTTTATTTTTTATCAAAATATTGCATGAATTTATCAGATGATCAAATAATTCAGGCGACTCGTGTTTTCATAGCCCTTCATGACACCCGGCAGAGTTTGTATTGTTCCGTGTATTTTATTGATCCGTAAAATATTCAAGTTCTTTCGAAGCCCTGAATATATTGTCTAAGATCAATAGCAGATACCGTACAAGCCGCCGATTATCTGATATTTGATAAAACACTGCTTTTTGACGGCGGAAGTATAAGCAGAAAGAACTTGCGTGTCAATAAAATATTTACCGGATGGCAAAATAAACGATACAAAGAGATGCCTTGAAGAATTACGTGCCCAAATTGAGCATTATTTTTAACTATTTATATGTAATTATCCATTGTTTTAATAATATCTTCTTCAAGATTTCCGCCTTTTGCGGCGTAACTGTCAACAACGGATTTCAATTTTAAATACGTTTCTTTATCCGTAAGATCATCAAGTCGTCTAAACGCTCCGCTCCGTCGTCCCAATCGGAAAATAAGCCGGTCTTCAGAAGTAAGTTTAAAATATTTTCTAATAGTTGATAAAATACTGTTTTTATCATCGGGGAATTTCCCTTCCAATTCCTCCAGCAAATTTAAAATATGATCGCTGGCCAGATATGTTCCCTGAACATCCAAGTTCTCGATAAATAAATTTATCTCTCTAAGAACATCTTCATCATTCAAAGTCTGAAATTCACCATTTTTCATCAGATCGTCCAGTTCAGTGCCCGGCACAACATGCAGTGTGCGCAGGCGAATAAAATCAGGATTTATGGCATTTATTACTCTGGCCGTCTCCAAAGCATGCTGACGAGTCCATTTTACGCCACCCAACCCGGGAATCACGTATTCGCTGAGTTCAATACCCGCCTGTCTGATGTTCAGCCCCGCTTTAATATGATCACTGGCGTTAACACCTTTGTGAATAAAAGATAAAACCTCGTCACAACCGCTTTCCATTCCAATATGAATACGGGAAAGACCGGCTTTTTTAAATTGCTCAAACTCATCAACTGTCTTTCTAGCCGCCGTGTGTGAACGGCAATAAGAAGTAATCCTTTTTATATGGGGAAACTTTTCTCTTAAAAAATCAAGAATAGCTAAAAGATCAGCGGTTTTCAAAATCAACGAATTGGCATCCTGCAAAAAAACATTTTCGCCGCCAAAATAAAGCCACACCGCCACCGTGTAGAGAAAATCATTGAAATAATCGTTGCTGTCAGAAATCTGTCTCAAAACGTTTTTATTAACATTGCCGCCCTCTCCCCATTTCCAGGAAAGACCGGCAATTTGATCGGCAATATCTTTCATTGTTTGGATATCTTTTTTAACATCTTCCACACCCCTCAGTTCAAATTTGCTTCCACGGTATGTATGGCAGAACGCACACTTATTCCACGGACAATTTCTGGTTACGCGAATCAGAAGGCTCGTCGCCTCGCTGGGCGGACGAATTGGTCCCTGCTCAAAATAATTATTCATTTGCGCCTCTTTGAGTTAGCATGAGCTTAATATAGCAATTATTTATTTTTCGGCAAGATCGGGTAAAAGATCAGATCAAGGCAGGAACAAGAGAGGATCGCGCGCTTTTCCCTGTAAACGTATTTCAAAATTTATATACGCTTCGCCGGCATCGTCCGTTTCACCCACCACGGCAATCGTTTCTCCTTTTTTTACATTTTGATCCGTCCTGACATATCTTTTTTTCAAATGTGTATAGACAGTCGCAAATTTTTCCTTGTGCCGGATAATAATTGTTTCACCGTAATTCTTTAACTTAGAAGAGAAAATAACCGTGCCGAATGCCGCCGCCTTTACTTTTGCGCCCGCTGTGTAAACAATTTTAATCCAGTTATGATAGGTCTTGTTGGGTTGGATGCCGAAATTAGTCTTCACACTGCCGCGCACTGGCCAGATAAATCTGTTTTTATCTATTTTTATTCCCAGTTCCTGTTTTTTTACTTTAGAACTTGTTTCAATCTTTTCATCAGGAAATTTTTCTCCCGAAATAGTCTTTGCCGGCGCAGGCTTTTCAAGAACCGCAACTTGGGGCTGTTGTCTTGTTGGAGATTGCATAACAGGTGAAGCCTCTTTTTTATAAACCGCAACCGGCGCCTCCTTCACGGGAGTTACTTCTTTTACTTTTTTATTTTTAGCAAAATCTTTACCATTATCGTAACTATATTTCTTAGCTTTAACGTCGGCCGCAGTGTCCTTAGTTTTCACATCTGTCCTAACATCTATTACCTGATTTGCGGAAGGAATGAATACAACAGAACCATCCTTAACTGAGTTAACATCGCTTATATTGTTCGTCTCGACTAAATCCTTTAAGGGGACACCATAAGCCCGCGCAATCATCTGAACCGTTTCATTTTTTTTTACAAGATGATAAACACCCATTGTCTGAGTCTTTTGCATTTGAGGTTTAAAACAGGAAAGAATTAAAGACAACGCCAGTAAAATAAAAAAAACAGACGTCAGTGAGGGTTTTATTTTTTCCATCCGCTTTCTCCAATCAGGCTGACAAAGCGGCATCCGCCTAAATCTTCTTTTTCTATTTCCTGCGGATTTTCTACAGAACGGGTAAGTTTATATAAAGTTTGCACATCGCGGCCGCCGACAGGAACGACCATTCTTCCACCGACAGCAAGTTGTTCGACTAAATATTGAGGGATTTCCGGTGCCGCGGCTGTAGTTATAATCGCGTCAAAAGGAGCTTCTTCTCTCCAGCCGTAAGAACCATCGCCGACTCTTATGGCTACATTGTAAAAATTAAGCTTGTCAAGAATTTTGCGCGCGGCTGCCGCCAGAGAAGCAATACGTTCAACAGAAAAAACACGATCGGCCAGATAAGCCAGCACGGCAGTTTGATAACCGGAGCCGGTCCCTATTTCCAGAACCCGTTCCTTTCCCTTTAACTCCAATGCCTGCGTCATTAGCGCTACTATATATGGTTGCGAGATGGTCTGATGTTCATCAATAGGAAGAGGACTATCATTATAGGCTTGATCAATCAAACCTTCATCAATGAATAGATGCCGCGGAATGATACTCATAGCCCTCAATACCCGGACATCGCTTACAGAACGCGCCTTTATCTGCGTTTCAACCATCCGCGTCCGCTGCTTCTTGTATCTATCCATTAATATGTCCGTATTTTTTCTTTTTATCCGGAATCCGGTAAATCTCTTGAATCATCTCGTGCCGCCGCAAACCCAGCGCTTCCCGCGTAACAATAAGATAATAATATTGCAATTTAGCTTTTTGATGAGCAGCATTGAACTTATCAATGCTGATGTTGATTTCTTCACAGATTAATTTTTTATACTGCGATACTTCCGAAGAACGATTATCACCGTCAAGGAAGTTCAAAAGAGATTTCTTTTCTTCTATTTCCCTGTCTATGCATATCAGTTGTTTAATCACTTCATCAACAGCCATACCGGCGCGACTCAATACCGCGGCTTTTTCCCGTAATAATTCTTCAAGTAAATTATCTTGCCGGTCGTTTTTAATTTTCTGAGATATTTGCATGATTTTTTCTCTTCTTCAAACAAGATGAGCCTCTATCATTTAAGAGTTCAATTTTCAACTAAAAAGCCTATTTAGCAATTATCTTTTTGGATGAACCTGTTGAGTTTGTTGTGCTATCGAACGGAAACAGGATACTTTTAATTTTCAACGATGTCTGCAAAAAGACCAAACCTTTTTTATTCTCCCTGATATACGCATCCGGACTCAGAACTTTCCTGCACAACAATCTTACTCAATTGCGGCAACTTAACATAGAGACGTTTCCAAATCCATTTGGCTATATTCTCCGATGTGGGATTTTCTAATTCGTCAATGTCATTCAAATATTTATGATCTAACTGATCATAGAGAGGTTGGAAAGCCCCGGCAATATCAGCAAAATCCATTACCCAGCCGTAACGCGGATTAACCGACCCCTTGATATGGACTTCAATACGAAAGGAATGTCCATGTAACGCGGAGCATTTGTGTCCCTCATCAACATTGGGCAAACGATGAGCCGCGTCAAATTTAAACACTTTAAAAATTTCCATTCAATGCTCCCTATTTTATACCCAAAATTTTATGCGTCTGCAGGCTTAACCGCCATTGCGGATGGGACAAAACATATTCCAATGCCAGGCGCGTATTAATTTCACGGTCAGGCGAATCCATTGGTTGGAGGAAAAAATGCTGAAAATCCAGCATAGCGTATTTTTCAGGTTCGGCCCCTGACTGCGGAAACACCAGTTTTAATTCCTGCCCCGAACTCAGCAATAATTGAGCGCCTGCTTTGGGACTGACACAAATCCAATCGATACCCGGCGGCGGCAGGATTGTGCCATTGGTTTCAACGGCTACTTCAAAACCATTTTCGTGCAAAACCGAAACTAAACCTGCATCAAGCTGCAGCAAAGGTTCCCCTCCTGTGCAGACAACCAATGGCCGGTCTGATTTTATATTTTTATCCGGCCATAATTTTTCAATTTTTTGGGCCAATTCTTTCTTCGTTTTGAAAAGCCCGCCTTCTAGTCTATCGCAGCCGACAAAATCCGTGTCGCAGAATCGACAGACGGCTTTTTCACGATCGGCCTCTTTTCCCGACCATAAATTACAACCGCTAAAACGGCAAAAAATCGCCGGACGTCCGGAATAAAAGCCCTCCCCCTGAATTGAGTAAAATATCTCTTTAACAAGATAGCTCAAAGTCAACCCTTTATTGTGAGACTCAAATTTAATGATACTCGCTAAGAACGAGTGCAGCGAAGTTCGAAGCGCAAGTGGAATTATCCCGTGTGCAAAGCACATCGGGATATCCCGCATAAACGGGTTTCATACCCGTGATCCTTTATATCTTACCGGGTCTTTAACACCGGCATCCATGAACCCTTTTAAACGTAAAAGGCAGGAATCACATTCACCGCAGGCATCGCCCGAAGCCTGCGGATCATAGCACCTGTGCGTCAGGCTATAATCCACTCCCAGTTCAATACCCTTTTGGATAATCTGTGATTTACTCATTTGAATGAGCGGAGCGTGAATTTTCAACTTCTGTCCGCCTTCCACACCTGCTTTTGTCGCCAGATTGGCCATCTGCTCATAAGCGGCAATATATTCAGGACGGCAGTCGGGATAACCGCTGTAGTCCAAGGTATTCACTCCGATAAAAATATCGTTTGCTTCTAATACTTCCGCCCAGGCCAAAGCGTAAGAAAGAAATATGGTATTACGCGCCGGAACATAAGTTACTGGAATATCTTTTCCCAATTGTTTTGTGCTTCTGCTCTTGGGAACAGCGATATCCGCGGTTAAAGCGGAACCACCGATCTTTCGCAAATCAATATCAACTATCATATGCTTGACAACTTTGCCGCTTTGAGCAATACGCGCGGCCGCTTCCAGTTCCACAACATGCCGCTGACCATAGCTAAAGCTCAACGCGTAGATATCAAATCCCATATTTTGAGCAATAACCAGCGTGGTGGCGGAATCAATTCCGCCGCTGAGAAGAACTACGGCTTTCAGGTTATTTTTCATCATTTTTACGTTTAAAATAAAATGCCGTTAATTGACAGGATAAACTTTAATGCCGAAAAGATTCATGGTATTATGGGCTGTTACCTGAGCCACTTCTTCCCAAGAAACTTTTTTGATTTCCGCCACTTTTTTCGCCGTATGGATAATAAAAGAAGGCTCGTTTCTTTTGCCGCGGTGCGGAATGGGAGCGAGATAAGGCGCGTCCGTTTCCAGCAACAAAGAAGAAAGGGGCACGCGCCGCGCGACATCCTGAATTGTTTGGGCCTTATCAAATGTTACCACACCGGGGATAGAGATGTAAAATCCAAGATCTATACATTGTTTAGCCATGTCATAATCGCCGGAAAAGCAGTGAAACACCCCCCTGCGCACACTGGAGGCTTTAACCATTTTCAGCGTTTGCTCATGAGCCTCGCGATCATGGATAATCACAGGAAGATTGAGTTCATGAGCTAATTCCAGTTGCAGGCCGAATATTTCTATTTGTTTTTTCTGAGGTGAAAGATTGCGGAAAAAATCCAACCCTATTTCACCATAGGCTACAACTTTCTGTCTGCGCGCGAGTACCTTAAGGGCTTCGCAGGTTTTTTTATCTGTTTGGGATGCATCATGCGGATGGACACCGATTGTGGCGTAAATATTCTCATTCTTTTCAGCAACGGCGAGGGCTTTTTTACTCAGCGCTAAATTAGTTCCCACGGTAATAATAAAATCAACTCCCCCCTCTCTGGCACGCTTGATCACATCCTCACGGTCAGAATCGAACTCTTCCATTTCCAGATGGGCGTGGGAATCAATAAGCATAAAGAACTATTTTTCGTTTTCGATCAGGTTAACTTCCTCGGCATTATCCGCGACATCAGGAAGTTTTTTTAAGAGGCTGTGCAAATCCTTGTCGGAAATCTCACCGAGCAAGAGTTTGCGATCAAGAATGCGTTTATCATGACTAAGTAATTCTTCATTAACTTTTTGGGACATTTTCTTCTCTTCTCCTCACATAATTTGAACTAGGCAATTACTATTACATTTTCGCGATTTAATCAAGTCTGAACAATTAAAGTCCAACGGCTATCACCTTTTTTTATTTTGTTTATTATGAACTAAGAGAAATTTATTCAGTAACGCGTTTAAAATGAAAAGGGGAATATTATTTCTTCAGACGCGGATCAAGGGAGTCTCTTATTCCTTCGCCCAAGAGATTATAACCGACAACCGTAATTAATATAGCCAGCCCCGGATAGAGGGAGAGCCACCAGGCGATATCAATATTGTCCTTACCTGCGGTTAAAATATTGCCCCAACTGGGCGTGGGCGGTTGAACGCCGATGCCTAGAAAACTCAAGGCCGATTCGGTAAGAATCGCCCCGGCAATGCCCAGTGTCGCCGCGACTAAAATCGAAGCCATGGAATTCGGAAGTATATGCAGAAAAATAATCCGTATGTCACTTGCCCCTATCGCTTTGGCGGCCTGAACAAAATCCCTTTCCCGTAATGAAATGAAATCAGCCCGCACCAGCCTTGTCACGCCCATCCAACCTGTCAAACCGATAATGATCATGATATTCCAGATAGAAGGTTCCAAAAACGCGATTACAGCCAGAATAAGGAAAAATGTGGGGAAACAAAGCATAATATCTACAAACCGCATTATCACCGAATCAATCCAGCCTCCATAATAACCCGACACAGCCCCAAGAATTGTTCCGATAATGATAGCGACGCCGGTAGCCACAAATCCAACTTTAAGCGAAATCCTCGCTCCCCAAATCATTCGGGAAAGCACGTCGCGGCCCAGTTGATCTGTTCCAAATAAATGATTCATCGAAGGTGAAGCCAGTACATTAGTCAAATCTATTTTCCCGAAGTCATAAGGAGCTAACCAGGGAGCCAGAAGCGAAATAATCAACAGCAGTAAAACAAGTCCGCCGCCGGTGAGCATCAATTTATTTTTATAAAATGTTTCCCAAAAATTCATTTCTAAAGCACCTAACCTTGCAGAGGTTCAAGACGGCTTTGGAAAAAGCTCCAGATGCGAGGCGCGCAAGGCCACGAGGAGTGAGGCGTATTTTTTTCATACGCCGCAACGACGAAGGCCGCCGCGTAACAAAGCAGATGGACTTTTTACAAAGTTGTCAAGAAATTCGGATGCGCGGATCCGCAACAGCATACGAAACATCGGCAATCAAGTTGCCCAAAAGAGTTAAAATGGCGCCAATGAACAAAATACCCATTACCGTCGGATAATCTCTGGCCATAACTGCCATATAAAAAAGCTGCCCCATGCCGGGAATCGCGAAAATTGTTTCAAAAATAACGCTTCCGCCGATAAGACCGGGAATGGAAAGCCCTAAAATGGTTATGGCCGGTAAAAGCGCGTTGCGTAACGCGTGCTTGTAAATGACATCCCTTTCACTCAATCCCTTAGCGCGGGCAGTCATAATGTAGTCCTGTCTTATAACTTCCAGCATGTTCGCGCGCATATAACGGGAAAGTCCAGCCAGACCTCCAAAAGCGGAAATAAAAAGGGGCAAGACCAAATGCTTGGCTAAATCAACAAACTGCGCCCAGGGGGTAAGATATTCATAATTCAACGAACGTAACCCGGATATGGGCAGCCACCCCAGATTGATACCGAAAAATATCATCAGCAATAAAGCCAGCCAGAATGTAGGAACAGCGAATCCGATGAATACAAATATTCCGGCTATCTTATCGAAGAGTGAATTCTGATGGACAGCGGAAAGCACTCCAAGAGGTATAGCAATAGCAATAATAATCAACAGCGATAAAAATTCTATTATGATGGTAATGGGCAGACGTTCCATAATTTTGGCGGTTACAGGACGATGGTCTGAAGAAAATGAAATGCCCAAATCTCCATGACTGATCTTTTTCAGCCAGGAAAAGTACTGCACATGAATAGGCTTATCCAGTTCATACAAAGTTTTCAGGCGTTCCTTCATCTCTACAGAAGCTTTCGGATTCATCTGAGTCTGCAAATCAGTGGGGGAACCGGGAGCCAGGCGCATAACGAAAAAACAAATTATCGTGATTCCCAGCAAAAGTGGAATCATAAACAATGTTCTTTTTACGATATATCTGAACACCGCATTCCCCTATATTAAAGATTTAAACAATCTTATTTAAATAATTAAAAAGTCCCATACTTCTAATATTATTAAGCGACTGCCATAGATTATCCGGATTGTGAGCCTCCAGCGTGAAAGTAGATTTTGCACTCATTGTCTGAAGAGATTGAAAAAGCTCCGTAAAGGGAAAAGTGCCGGATCCTACCGGAAGATGTTCATCTTTCTTTCCGAAGTTATCATGCAAATGCAAGTGGCCTAAATATCTTCCCAGTTCTTTCAGCCAGACATCCAGAGGCTCGTATGAGAAAACGTTAAAGTGTCCCGTATCAAAACAAAAACAAATGCTCTCCGAAGATAGAGCATCAAAAAGACAGCGCAAAACATGCGGATCTTTTTCGTAAATATTTTCCAGGGCGATTATTGTTTTATTATCTTCGGCCAGCACTATTAATTCCTTCCATGTTTTTACGCTGGCCTCCAGCCATAAATCATCTCCGAAAACATAGTATCGTTCATCAAAAGATGCATGGCAGATAATTTTCAACGGTTTAAAATAAGGCGCAAGATCAAAAACCTGTTTAATTCTGTCAACACTCGTTTGCCGTATTTTATCATCGAGCGCTCCCGGGCGTAAATCCATAAAAGGAGCATGGAAATTTATTTTTAAACCTGCATTAGTAAGAATTTTCGCGGTTTCTATACATCGCGTTTTATCCAAACTCTGCAAAGCCCAATGATGAAAATATATCTCCAGATTAAGCTTCTTGAGTAAAATCATGTCCAGATATTCAGGAAGAAGATGATATGGCATATGCGCGTGAACTTTGCTTAAAATATCCTGCATAACGAAATCCTTTTATATGATTTAATCAATCGGACAGGGTAAGTCGATTTACCACAGCTATTCTTTTTTCACAATTGGAATAACGGATATTAAATGCGACATTGTCAACTTTTGTTATTTATGGCATATATTGTAAAATCACGGGTATAAACCCCAAAGCAAGCTTTGAGGTTTTATACCCCGCTTATGCTGGATTGTTCCCAATAGCCTTGGCTATTGGATAATTCGTCCAACAAATTTCAGTTCGCTACGCTTCTGAAATTTGGGACTCATTACAACTTACAGATATTACTGTGCTGCGCTTGTAATATCTGAGTTTAATTAGAATTTGGAGTTTCACAAATACAATGTTTAAAAGGAGGTTCATTTGCCGGCAAAGAAAAATGAAACCAGAGAGCGTCTTATTTTGTGCATAAACGCGACCCTACAAAAGAAAGCAAAAGAAATCGTCGTTTTGAATTTAAAAGAAATTTCCGCTTTCACTGATTATATGATTATTTGCAGTGGCACATCAGAGAGGGAAGTTCAGGCTATTTCCGCCGCAATTCAGAAATTTTTAAAGGAAGCAGGAATTAGACCTCTGGGTGTCGAAGGCGAATCCAATGGCCAGTGGGTTTTACTTGATTATGATGATGTGGTGATTTCCATTTTTCTGGAGTCTATCCGTTCTTTCTATGATATAGAAAATTTATGGGATGCCCCCAGTATGAATATTGATGAGAACAAGAAGGAAATAAAGCGATTAAACAAGGAAATGGCATGATCCTGGCCAAAGCTTTAAATGATTTAAGCGATGTTATTTTTCCACCTCAGTGCCTGGGCTGTGGTGAAATTTTTCATCCGCAAAGCAAACAGATATTTTGTCCATCCTGCGAAGAAAATATTAGATTTATAACCGGCAATATTTGTCCTGTTTGCGGCATAACTTTTTCCGACAGTCCGGCCGGAAGCCATTTATGCGGAAATTGTCTGGAGAAAAGACCTTATTTTTCTTACGCGCGAGCAGTCTTCAGTTACGAGAACATCATTCTGAAAGCGATTCATCAGTTCAAATATGGCAATAATATATCCATCGGCGCAATCTTCGCTTCTTTCATGTCTGATTTTTCCTTTCCTGATATTGACTTCACTGAATATTCTTTTATTATACCGGTACCCCTGCACATTAAAAGACTTCGCGAACGCGGTTTTAATCAATCTCTTATTTTAGCTCGGGCCATTGAGAAAAAACGGCAAATTCCCGTGAATTTTTCCTTGCTGAAAAGGCATAAATTTACTGAAACTCAAACTGGCATGAACAAAACAGAAAGAAAACAAAATATTAAGGGAGCGTTTGAAGTCGGCGACAACAAAAAAGTTGCCGGCAATAATATCATTCTCGTTGATGATGTTTACACAACCGGAGCTACTGTAAATGAATGCGCTAAAACACTAATCAAAGCCAAAGCGAAAAAAGTTACTGTTTTAACGCTGGCCAGAGTTCTTCAAAATTAATTTTCAAACAAACAAGGAGCAGGAATGAACAAAATATTAGAAAGAAACGCTCTTAAAGATAAACTGGAAGCACTGCGCAAGAAAGGTAAAAAAATCGCCTTCACCAACGGCTGTTTTGACATTCTGCATGTCGGCCATGTCCGTTATTTGCGCGAAGCGAAGAAAACCGCCGATATTCTGGTTCTGGCCTTAAACAGCGATTCTTCCACCCGATCAATCAAGGGAGAAAAAAGACCGCTGATGACCGAGAAAGAAAGAGCGGAAATTCTTGCCGCACTGGAATTTGTTGATTTTGTAACAATATTTTCGGAATTAACGCCGCTGGAACTAATCAACTACCTGAAGCCGGACGTTCTCATAAAGGGAGGCGACTGGCCGGAAGAAAAGGTTGTCGGGCGGGAAGAAATTAAAAAATGGGGAGGCCGGGTAGCGATAATTCCCGAAATTGAAGGGAAATCAACAACCAATATAGTAGAAAAGATAAAAAAACTTTATTGCCCCGACAAAAGAAGTTGCTGATTTTACTTTAATTATTTCATATTTCGGCAATCTATTTTAAAAATGTTGTTGACAAAAATTTCTCTTTACAAATAAATTCTCATTAGGTAATAAGGACGACTAAGTTTTACATGCAAGGAGTAATATTTTGGATAAACAGACAAATTCAAAACAGGAAAAGATGAAAGCGTATAAATTAATGCTCACTCAAAAGATAAATGAGTTGCTGAGTGAAGCTGGAAAAACTGTTTCCGAAATGACCAACGGCAAAGAAAACTATCCCGACCCTAATGACAGAGCTTCTCTGGAATCCGATCGGAATTTCGAATTGCGCATCCGGGACAGAGAACGCAAGCTTATAATGAAAATGCAGGAAGCCATTAAAAGAATAGATGATGGCGTTTTTGGCATCTGTGAAGTTTGCGGCGGACCGATATCCGAAAAAAGATTGATAGCCAGACCTGTTACCACTCTCTGCATAGATTGCAAAACTAAGCAGGAAAAACAGGAAAAACTCAAAGGCGAATAACTTCAAAACAAAACTTATAAAAAACGCTCCTTTATTGGGGCGTTTTTTGTTTCTTAAATTCAAAATCAGATAAATAATTCCATTTTTAAATTAAAGATGGTATCAAAAAGGCAAGACCATCACATATAGCGGCAATGATGGATTTTTGATTTAAAAACGGACTATATATGTTTGTAGAAATTGCTTTAAACATTCCGTCAGACAAACTCTTCACTTACGAAGTTCCCGCAAATTTAGAAAGGGAAGTTGAAATAGGCAAACGAGTATTTGTCCCTTTCGGCAACAGGAAACGAACCGGTTTTATTATCAAGATAATTTCCTCCTGCGATCTGAAAAATATAAAACTTATTGCCGAGATACTTGATGACGAACCGCTGTTCGGTTTAAGCGATCTTGATTTTTATCAATGGATTGCCAATTATTTTCTGTATCCGCTGGGCAAGACGCTGGCGGAACTGATCCCTTCCGGCTCTGAAAAAAAGGATTTTCTCTGGATAACTCCTCTGCCGCTAAAAACTGAAATTAATTTTCCCCCCGCGCAGGAAAAACTACTGGCATTTTTACAGCAGTATCCTCAAGGCATCGCTTTGAACAACGTAACTAAAATCAGCGGGTTGAAAAATATTGCTTCAACCGTGCGGAAAATGCATTCAGCGGGGCTCCTGCAAATTGAAAAAAAAACAAAACAAACAACTCTCTCCTCTCAGCGTGAAAATTGTGACGCTGGAGCAAAGTAAAATCGCCGAAACCAAACTAACGGATAAGCAGGAAAAGCTGATCGAATTTATCAAAACGAAGGGGGCAATGTCCTTAAATGATTTGATTGAAGAATCCGGTATCTCCGGCGCTGTTATCAAAAGACTGCGCGATAAAGGAATTATCATATTCACTGATATAGAAAAAACGCGCACCGCCTGTTTTGATTCGGCAATTCGTAAAAACAGAAAAGCAATCATTCTCAATGACCGGCAAAATCAGGTAATAGAGGAAATTTCCTGCTATCTGGAAAATAATATTTTTACCCCGATCCTTCTTCATGGAGTTACGGGCAGCGGAAAAACGGAAATATATTTAAAAGCCATCGAAAACGTTTTAAAAAATAACGGCTCCGCAATTTATCTTGTTCCGGAAATAGCCTTAACTCCTCAGCTGATATCACGCATTGCCGGAAGATTCGATAAACGGCAAATCGCCATTCTTCACAGCGGCATTGCCGAATCAGTCCGCTACGACCAATGGCGGCAAATCAAACGCGGCTTGATAAATCTTGTCATCGGCACCCGTTCCGCTCTTTTTGCTCCGTTGCCAAACTTAAAGTTAATCATCGTAGATGAAGAGCATGATGCTTCCTACAAGCAGGATGAACGGCTCTGCTATAATGCCCGCGACCTGGCAATTCTAAAAGCGAAGATGGTTTGTGCTGTTGTAGTTACAGGTTCCGCCACACCCAGTGTCCGCACTTACTTTAATGCCCGAACAAAAAAATACCGTCATCTGGAATTACCCCAGCGTGTGGATGACAGACCCATGCCTGTGGTCGAAATCATCGATATGAAAGCGCAGCAGGAAAAATCAGGTAAAACGCCTATTCTTTCCGATGCCTTGATTGCCGGCATAAAGGAGACGCTTGCCAAAAAAGAGCAGGTTTTGCTTTTTCTCAACAAGCGGGGATTTGACACCTTTCTCGTCTGCGCTGATTGCGGATATAATTTTCGCTGTCCCAATTGTGCCGTTTCTTTGAAAAACCACATTGCGGAAGGCGTAATCAAATGTCATTACTGCGATTACACAATAAAATCTCTGCCAATTTGTCCATCCTGTAAAAACAGCCGCATTTTAAGTTACGGAGTCGGCACGCAAAAACTGGAAAAAGAAATCGCCAAGATTTTTCCGGACGCCCGAATTCAAAGAATGGATTCCGATACCACTTCCCGAAAAGGAACTCAGGAAAAAATACTTCAGGCGCTGGAACAAAGGAAAATTGATATTCTTATCGGCACACAAATGATTACCAAAGGCCACGATTTCCCTTTCATAACTCTGGTGGGCGTTATTTCCGCCGATACTTCTCTGAATATGCCGGACTTTCGGGCTGCGGAAAAAACTTTTCAATTGATAACGCAGGTTGCCGGACGCGGCGGACGCGGAGATGCTCCGGGCAAAGTAATCATCCAGACTTTTAATCCCGATCATTACGCTTTAATGCATGCCCATAATCATGACTACAAATCATTTTACGAGGAAGAAATTGAATTCCGCAAGGCTCTGCAATACCCGCCGTTTGGCCGGATTATCAATTTACGTTTGTCTTCTATAAACAAAGACGTGTTGATTGAAGAGGCTCACATTCTGGGTAAGCTGGCCAAAAAACTGAGCGCGCGGCATGGAAATACCGCGGAAATTATCGGCCCGGCAGAATCGCCGCTGTCCAAAATCAGAGGACGTTTTCGCTGGCAGATGCTGATTAAAGGAAAGGATATAAATTCCCTGCATCAAATTGCGCGGGAAATTATCAACAAACATAAAAACCGTCAGGTAAAAATTACGGCTGATGTTGATCCGGAAAATTTTATGTAAATAATTGACACTTCCGCACTAGCTCATCTTGCGTACTTGCCGTCATTGTGCACTGAAGATCTTCCCGCTTCACTCGGTCAATGCATTTCGAAGCCAATTGTGGGCCCCTTGGGTCCGGAACCGACTTTCAAATGACACTTCTGCACTAGCTCATCTTGCGTACTTGCCGTCATTGTACACTGAAGATCTTCCCGCTTCACCCGGTCAACGCATTGCGCAATGACTTTGGGCGTTAACTGTGAGGGGATTTGTGCCTTGAGAAAATCAGTACTTTGTTTTATCTGATCTTCCGTCATGCCCTCGCGCATCATCGAGGATGTGGTGCTCCCGGGTGCATCAAGAGCATCTATCTGTATCTCCATCAAGCGCGTGATGCCGTTCCTGCACTCTTCTTGAGTCGGTTTCTTTGAGCATGCCGCCAAACTGCCAACCATCATAACGAGCAAAGCTATACCAATTATTTTAATGAGATATTTCTTCTGCATGGTAAAAATGATAGCAAGTCAGGTCTTGTCCGTCAAGAAAAACTTGACCACAAATAATGTAACACTTCTCGGGAGTATAGAATTCCTCTTTAAGATTTTGCTTCTTAATGGTTTCTTTCATCTTATTTTCATGTTCTCCAGAACAACCGCTTTCACTTTCGGCGCTGATGACAAAATAAGGAAAAAGGTCTTGTCAACCAATAAATCCAATGAGAAATTATTAAACTGGGAAAAGCGCGATAGACATCAGACATGACGGCGTCCCACGCTCTCTTCGCGTTGTTACTCAATCCGAAACGAAGCGGACGATAATCGCGTAACACAACGCCGATGCCACCAAGGATTTCGCTGGATGATCCCATTCGCAGAACAGCCTCAACAAGCAAATCAGCCACATCAGATTGACCGATACACCGCAATTCCATCACGACAACTCCAAGTTCGGGCCACCATTTTTGCAGCTCAGTATCGGTCATAATTTAATCCGGCTTGGAAACGATTCTTTCAACGCAAATACCATCAAGGGGAAATCGCTTATCAACCACAAGCCTTGCCCCAGAGCTTTCAACCAGGCTGTTATCAAGCTCCATAGTGGCATTGCAGGCATCAAGATGTTCCAACCGACAATGTCCCGCAGGACACTTCTTGATATTATAAATCTTCGACTGCGGGGATATTGTCTCCACGTCATATTCAGCGCCAATAAGCTTGAGAAATATTTCCCAGTTCCAAACGGCGTTTTCGTACGACGCTTCTTTACGGAAACCAAGAAAAGAAAGTTTGGGAAGAAGCCGCCCCAATAATTTGTTTGTCAGCCCGACAGTTCTTCCAAGAAGAGGTATTCTGACCATACTGCGGAAATAAAAACCGAAAAACGGAATTGCCTTTGATGTGATCCTTGATAGTTTGTCTGCTGTTTCCATAATGATACACCTCCTAACGACAGATATGATCCACACAAAAATTGCGATTGATAAAATGATTTTTTATATTCATCGCTACCTTTTTAACAACTAAATAATAGAATCGTCCTAATTATCCCAAACTATTTTCCCATTTAACTTCAGCACCCGCGAGACGAAAGCGTGCAAAAGTATAAGAGCTTTATTTCAATTCTTAATAAATGGCGGATTCCATGGCTCAATTTTTAACAATTCGCCTTTGTACATCAGGATAATACTGTGTTTGTCTTTTTCTATTATTTTGTAAGTTACTACAAAGTAACCTTCGATTCTTTTCACATCTTTAACTTTTTCAGAATATATTTTTTTAATATCCGAAGCAATGACCTCGCAGACAGTCCAACCACTTCTGGGATAATATCCATCAGGAGTCGTTGGAATTATTTCGGCCATTAACTCTCCGGCCTTATTCTTGAAGAACGTTATTTTAGCCGTATATTTTATTGTTCTTCCTGAAAATATTCCCGCGTAAGAGTTGCTAATTATTTGAAATGACAGAATTACACTGACAAGTAAAATCAGAATTTTAGTTTTTATGTCTCTTCTTAACATTTACTTCCCTTTCTAATAATAATCATTCACGACTCGAGTCGTGAATGAT
>JAPLJP010000183.1 GCA_026388535.1 Deltaproteobacteria bacterium
TTGCGGAAGGATATTTTAGTTTTATGAAAACTCGTTATCGTGATCATCGAGGACTTTCACCTTTAAAACGCAAGGCATTTTTTAACTGGTTCTTTTATCTAAAACAGTAAAAAACAGCACACATTTTTTACCATTACACCCATTTCGAAGCGAAGCGAGAAATCTTAGTGTTTAGAAATATTGCGGCAGTGAAGTTTCTTAGACGATTCGCCGCCTCGATATCCTTTTCCATGCAACCCGGTAATACCATACTGGCCGACTATTTACAAAAGCAATAAACGTTCCTGAATTTTAAAAGATAAATAAGCGAAATTCCCATTGACTTTCAATTTTAAGACTTTATATTGAGATGCAGATTTCAAATTATTACAAATTTTCCATCATGTATAGATGCTAATTTCTCACAAGGATGTAACATGTCAGAACAGCAAAAAAAAATGATCAGGCGCCTGTTTGATATTGTGCTAAGTTTTATCTTGAATATGTCCAAGACCCGTGCCAATTACTGGGGTGAATTCGCTATCGATATTCCGTTAGGTGTTGTATTGATCTTTATGAGCTTGCGCCATCATGATCTCGGTCCGCTCGCGGTTTTACTGACGATAGGGCTTGGCGTGTTTCTTTTTAGCTTTTTTGAATACTTCATTCACCGCTGGCTGTTCCATGGATCAGTGCGGATCATGGCGGAAGGTCACCACGCACACCACTTGAATCCAATGGGCTACGATTCCATGCCTTTTTTCCTACCCGCAGTGGTGCTAGTGATATTGACAGGCATATTTGTATTGCTGATGCCTATGGACCGCGCATTTCTGCTCACTGGAACGATAACTTTCGGTTATGTCACCTACGGACTGAGCCACTTCTCCATTCACCACGCCAGTTTTAATCGTCCTTGGGCTAAACACTGGTCATCTCATCATCTCATTCATCACCGTCACACAGACTCTAACTTCGGTGTTACCACGCCCACGTGGGACGTTTTGTTGGGTACGAATTACGCGTACGATCGTAAAAGATAGGATATTGGGAGTGATTCTATGAATCGATATGATTTTTCCACTAAAACAGGCACACTAATTATAAGGAGGTAGCTATGAAAAAAAATATGTTTCGGTCAAAATTTTTGCAGGCTGTTCTTTTTATCTTTTTCTTCTTGTGTTTTAGTCCGCAGTTTTCTTATGCAACTGCGCCAAAATCTGTTGACTTGATTTATGATACGAATACTCAAACGTTGTCGGTCACAATAAATCACTACACGTTATCCGCTGGCATGCATCACATTAAATATGTTGAAATCAAAAAAAATGGGGCGTCAATCAGCAAAAACAATTACGATACTCAGCCAACAAATTCGATTTTCACCTATACTTATAAGATACCGGCTGCAAAAGGAGATGTTTTCGAGGTCACAGCGACCTGTAACTTCTGGGGTTATAAAACTTCAACATTAACTGTGCAATAATTAAGGTTCTGTATTATAAGGAGCCGCTGGCTCCTGAGGAGGCTCCACTGTTAAAAAATGAGCATTACCGGAAGTTGGAAAATATGATGCATTCGGCGCCATTTGTACAACTGGCCGGCGCACGCGCTGAAATCAGCGAGGGTCAAGCCGAAATTACATTACCAGTGGAGCGGAAACTATTTCACGCAGCAGACGCTCTGCACGGCGCCTTGTACTTTTTGACTCTGGATAACGCGGCTTTCTTTGCCGTCAATTCGCTGGTCGAAGATGTTTTTGTATTGACCGTAAGTTTTAATATCTATCTTCTTCGCCCTGTTGATCAAGGCGTTATAAAAGCCATTGGTAAAGTCGTTAATTCCACGAAAACTCAATATCTGGCGGAGTCTGTTCTCTACGACGCGGAAAACAGGGAGATTGCCAGAGGCAGTGGTGTTTTTGTTAGAGGCAAGGTTAAGCTGACGCCGGAGATAGGCTACAAATAAACATGTGACAAAGGACTGTTGAAATACCCTAAGGGGCACACCGAACGCTCACCTGCTGTGTTGCGCTACAAACCGCACCGCTCAACGTATAAAAATATACGCCTCGCGGTTCGGGTTTTTGCCCTCTGAAGGGGACAGTTCAACTAACGAATTCCAGTTTACTGCGTAACTGTAATTCGAGTTTCACTGCACGCCTTGCATCTGAACATTCGGTGTGCCCCTTAGGGTATTTGAACAGTCCCCAACATGAGGTTTTTCAACGATCCCACAATATCCGTTTATATTTCTCCGGAGCTAATTCTATCCGGCGGTTCAGCCAATGGATCATCCCAAATTCAAAAAGTCTTCCTTATTGTGAAACTCCAATTCCGAAAGTGAAGCGTATAACCTTAAGGTCATACGTCGGAATTGGTAAGTTGAACAATCCCGCGAAGCGGAGGGTACAATATCCCGCAGCTTGCTTTGGGATTCATACCCGTGATTCCTTGATTAAATTGACTTAATCAGTCTTTTATGTTAGTGAGGTACACAAAAGACATTAAAAATATGTAGTTATTGATTTTTGAGGCCGTAAAAAAAGTGAAAAAAACGACTTTAATGAAAATATTTTTGAGGTCTTTTTTTATTCACACAACACTTAATTTTCGGCGGATGCAAAACCTGGGCTTTGCAATGGCGATAATTCCCCTTATTCGGGAATGGAGGTTAGAACAAAAAGATTCCGAAAAAATAATGACCAGACACGTGCAGATGTTTAATACTCATCCCTATTTTTCCGCGCCGGTAATAGGTTCCGTTGTCCGTCTGGAGGAGGAACAGGCCGGGAAGGGTGAAGCCCTTGATGTCATTGCGATTAAACAAAGTTTGATGGCATCTTATGCCGCCATAGGCGATATTTTTTTCTGGGGCGCCCTGAGGCCTTTTGCTTCGATTATTGCCGTCATGTCAGCCTGCATGGGATTAATAGTTGCTCCGGTTATTTTTTTGTTAGTTTATACACCGGTTCATCTTTGGATAAGGTTAAAAGGTTTTATCGAAGGTTATCGTGGGGGGAAAAAGGGCTTTGAATTTATTCGCTCTATGGATTTACCCGGTGTTGCTGTAAAGATTCGCTGGCTTTCTTTATTTATATTGGCGGGTTCGGTTATATGGTTGTCTTGCGGGTATTGGCCTTTTGTAAACACGTTCAGCGTTATAGTAAAATTAACGGCATTGGCAGTTGTTCTTATTTGCCTGATATTAATTAAAAAAGGTATATCGCAAGTTTATATTATTTATAGCGCTGTTGTGATATTCATTTTAATTTCGTGGACGGGATTTATTAATTGACAGAAACCAGAACCTTAAAATTAAAAAATAAACTGGGAATGCATGCGCGGGCGGCGGCGGCTTTTGTAAAAGTAGCACAGCAGTTTAAAGCAAAAGTTTATATCGAACGCGACGGACAAATTGTCAACGGCGACAGCATTCTGGATATACTTACCCTTGCTTGTCCTTATGGCGGAAAGTTGACGATAAAAGCCGAAGGGGTTGATGCTTTCATGGCCATAGAGGAATTGGGAAAGCTTATCGAAAATAAATTTGGAGAAGTTTAAGCGATAAAATGAGCGCTGATCAGACAAATAAGACATTTGTTCTTAAGGGCGTTGGTGTTTCTCCCGGCGTTGCTATTGGCAGGGTTTACCGTTTTGATCCTCTCGACAGCAAAATTTCTTTTTATAAGCTAACCGACGATTCATTTGTTCCCAAGGAAGTTCTTCGCTTTAAAAAGGCCTTAAAAGAATCCGAACAACAGTTGTTGGAAATTCAAAAAAACCTCAAAAAAGCGAAGGTTACCGAACCTCTTTATGTGATTGATGTTCATATTTTAATTTTAAAAGACAAAGTATTTATCAACCGCACAATTAAATATATACGGGAATCAGGAGTAAACGCGGAATGGGCTTTACGCATGACGCTCGATCATTATAAGCAGATATTTGAGGGTGTCGAAGACGCTTATATAAGCAGCCGCGTCAGCGATGTTCAGTATGTCGTTCAACGGGTACTGCGAAATTTATCCGGTGAAAAGCATGAAACCGCCTGGGAAGCAGGTAGTGACGGAGTGATCATCGTTTCCCACGATCTGTCTCCAGCTGATACGGCCCAGATGAAACTGGACAAAATCTTCGGTTTCGCCACGGACAGCGGCGGCCGCACATCGCATACGGCTATTGTTGCCCGTTCAATGGAATTACCGGCTGTCGTCGGGCTGGATAATATCACACGCTCTGTCCGGACCGGTGATGAGATTATCGTCGATGGCACGTCAGGTCTGGTTGTGATCAATCCCTATTCTGATATGCTCAAAAGATACGAAGAAAAGAAACGTCATTATGACGCCGCCAGAGATGAGTATCTCAAATATGCAAAATTGCCTGCTGTGACGCTTGATAATTACCATGTGCAGATAGGATGCAACATAGAATTTATCGAAGAGATTCCTTCAGCAATTGTCCACGGCGCGGAAAATATCGGGCTTTACCGGACGGAATTCTTATATATTTATCGGGAAGAATTGCCGACAGAAGAAGACCATTTCAATAACTACCGTCAGGTGGTTACTGAAAATAATTTATCGTGGTCAACCATCCGCACATTTGATTTGGGGGGTGATAAATTTCCCAGCTATCAGAAGCAGAGCAAGGAATTAAATCCACAGATGGGATTGCGGGCGATTCGTTTTTGTCTTAAGGAAGTTGAAATATTCAAAACGCAGCTGAGAGCCATATGGCGTGCCGGCGCGTTTGGAAAAACAAAAATATTGTTTCCGATGATTTCGAGCGTGGAAGAAATTCGCGAAGCGAAGAAATTGCTGGAGGAAGCCCGTCAGGAACTTTTGGCGCAAGGCGTGGAAATAGCTTCGGAGATGGAAATAGGGGCGATGATTGAAGTTCCTGCAGCGGTTATGATTGCCGATAAACTGGCGCGTGAGGTGGATTTTTTCAGCATCGGAACAAATGATTTAATTCAATATTCTTTGGCTATCGATCGGGCCAATGAACGATTGACGTATATGTATGAACCTCTGCATCCGGCTGTATTGAGATTGATAAAGAGGGTAGTGGATATGGCTCATGAAGCAAATATTCGAGTGGACATGTGCGGGGAAATGGCAGGCGATCCCCTGTGCGCACTGATTCTTCTGGGAATGGAATTAGATGAATTAAGCATGAATCATCTGGCCATTCCGCGGATTAAAAAAATTATAAGGGAATCAACGATAAAGGAATCTAAAATATTATTGGAAAAGGCACTTTCCTTCAACACAGCTTCCGAAGTGCGGACGTATGTGCATGATTATATGATTAGACGTTTTCCTGATGAATTTCAAAATGAAGAAGATTAAATTTTGTTGACATATAACCGTATCAAACCGGCGGGAATGGTCATGATAGCGCTTGTACTGTTGAATTATATAATTGAAGCAAATTAAAAGCAGGAGCCCGCGCCTTCCCGTTGCCTCTAATGGAGAATTTTAATAATGAAAGAAAATATTAATTCAGTCAAACCGAATAAAGATGAAGAATATTATTCCGGAAATCTTTACGATGAGCAAAATTTTTTGCAATTCCGGTTGGCAAAAACATTCCTTTCCAGAGTTTCCGTTGCTGATGAATATGTTGAAGCCATTAAAAAACTTTCCACTGAGGGAGTCGTAATCTACGCTTTAAACCAGAGGAGTGAACTTAACAGTCTCATCATCTATGAGCTTTTTAAGCGTAAAGGGCTTCCTATCCCCGTATATTGCCACGGAATGAATATGTCCTTCTGGCAACCCCTGCCGGAAAGGCTCAAATTTTTATGGTCTTCTTTTTTGCGCCGTCTGGGAAAAGAACAGAAGGCCTGGCTGGGTAAATTAGCTTATCTCGAGAGAATAGTTAATGAGAAAAAGAGCATCGTAATCCATTTAGGCGAATCGGAATTCATAGAAAACAGATCAGCGGAAAGCGCCATAGCCAGCTTGATTAATTTACAGAAAAAAGTTGATTTTCCAATCTTTGTAGTTCCGGTTATGGTTTCTTACGGGCGAAGGCGTGAGAAAGAAGATGAAGGCCTGATTAATATTCTCTTCGGGCAAACTGAGCATACGGGCGCTTTGCGCCGCCTGATTACTTTTGCGCGTTATTCCAGCGGAACCCGTTAAATTATCCGAGTATCTGAACAAAGGTGATGGCCTTTCTCAGGATGCGGTTGTCCATGATCTGCGTGGAGAATTGATTGACCGCATTGAAAAAGAAAAAAACACTGTTGTTGGTCCGGCGCTAAAATCGCGGGAAGAACTAATAGGAATGGTGTTGAGCGATGCATCCCTTAAAAATTTTATTTCCGATTATGCGGAAAAAGAAAAAAAGGATAAAAGTGCGGTAAAAAAAGATGCACGACGTTATCTTTATGAAATTGCCGCAGATTACAGTGAAACATTTATAGGGTTCTGGCGCATTCTGCTCACCTGGTTGTGTAACAATATTTACGATGGTTTGTCAGTTGATTTGGAAGGCATGGCAAAAATAAGAAACATTTCCAAAAAAATGCCTTTTGTTATCGTTCCCTGCCATCGCAGTCATATTGATTATCTTTTGATTCATTACGTTTTTTACTTTAACAATATTCAGCTTCCTTTCATTGCTGCCGGAAACAATTTATCTTTTTTCCCGATGGGTTATATATTTCGCAAGTCCGGAGCTTTTTTTCTACGGCGGAGTTTTAGAGGCAACAAAATTTATTCCGAAGTGTTCACCAAGTATTTGGCGATATTGTTAAAAGAAGGATTGCCTCTGGAATTTTTTATTGAAGGCGGACGAAGCAGAACGGGTAAGATGGTCATGCCCAAGTACGGTCTTCTTTCCATGGTCATTCAGGCCTATCAGGAAAAATATTGCGAAAATTTTGCCGCTATTCCTGTTTACATAGGCTATGACCGCGTGATCGAGGAAAAATCTTATCTTAAAGAACTGTCGGGAGCGACCAAGACTCCGGAAAATACCGCGGAGATAATTAAAACCAGTAAAATACTGCGCAAACGATTCGGCCGTGTTTACGTGAATATCGGCGAGCCGATTGTTATGAAGTCATATCTGGAGTCGCAGGAAAAACCGATAGATCAAATGACCATCGATGAACGGCAGAGCCTTTACCGGAAGATCGGTTATGAAATAGTTCTGGAGATTAATAAAGTCTCCGTGGTAACGCCTTTTTCCCTTGTTGCCGCCGTAATTTTGAGTCATGACCGCCGCGGTATATCTCACCGCGAGTTGCTGAACATTTTGAATGAATTCTATGAATACCTTTCCACGCAGAAAGTCAAAATTGCCGAAACATTCGCCAATCGGGAGAAGGCGATAGCCGAAGCCCTCAACATGTTTGTACAATCGGGATTTATTTCCAGAATTGAAGCCGAGGAAGACGAAGATGAAGAAATGCAGGAAGTTGTTTATTCGCTGAAAGAAGAAAAAAGGCTCAATTTGGAATATTATAAAAATAACATTTTGCATTTTTTTGTGCCCCTTTGTTTTGTCGCCACTTCCATGCTTAAAAGCAATGAAGATGCGACCTCTCTCACCCGGATCATGGGTGATTATAAATTCCTCAAAAAGCTTTTGTGGAATGAATTTATTTTCGATGAACGCAAGGATGACGCCCAGGAAGTCAACGACGTTCTAGCTTATTTATACGACAGAAAAATGATTACATCTGTGGAACGCGACGGTCAGGTCTGGATAGAAATAAAAGGCCGGGGCAGTAAGAAGCTGAGACCTTTTGCCGGCTTAATTCACAATTATCTGGAATCGTTCTGGATAGTCATCAGAAGCTGTCTGTATCTGAAGAAAAATCCGCTGACAAAAAAGGATTGGCTGAAAAAAATCAGAACACTGGGAGACAGAATGTATCGTAAAGGCGAGATTTTGCGACAGGAAGCTTTGTCTCAATCGAATTATCAAAATGTAATTATATTTTTTGAAGATTCAGAACTTATAACAGCAATAAAAGATGAAAAGAGCGAGAAAAAAGAGAAGAAAGAAGTTTCTTACGCTCTGACCGAAAACAGGGCGGAGATGGAAGTTCTGCGCCGCCGCCTTTTTAAATTTTTATAATCAGTAGACTATTTTTTGCCTGTTTTCATTTTTTGTTTAATGCTGTAAAAAGCCGCTTTTCCGCGGTAATTGGCCGCATCGCCCAGTTCTTCTTCAATACGAATCAGTTGATTATATTTAGCCAGTCTTTCTGTGCGGGAAAGAGAGCCGCTTTTAATCTGCCCGCAATTGGTGGCCACGGTAATGTCCGCCATAAAGGTATCTTCCGTCTCGCCTGAACGGTGAGAGACAACGCAAGTGTAGCTTGCTTCTTTCGCTCGTTCCATGGTGTTGAGCGTTTCAGTAAGTGTGCCGATCTGGTTGAGTTTAATTAATATGGAATTGGCAATACTCATTTCAATTCCTTTCTCCAGACGTTTAATATTGGTGACAAAAAGATCATCACCCACAATTTGAATCTTGCCACCTAGTTCGTCCGTCAGTAGTTTCCAGCCGGCCCAGTCATCCTCTGCCAGGCCATCTTCAATGGAGATTATAGGATAGCGTTTAACCAGATCCGCATAAAATTTAACCATTTCTTCGGCTGATTTCTGCGGTTTCTTTTCCGTAGCTAGAATATATTTGCCTTTTTCGTAGAAGGAACTGGCTGCAGAATCCAGTGCGATCATAATGTCCTGTCCGGGACGGTAATTCGCTTTTTCGATAGCTGTCATAATGAGGGAGAGGGCTTCTTCATTGGATTTTAAATTCGGCGCAAATCCGCCTTCGTCACCAACGGCTGTGTTATAACCTTTGCCTTTGAGCACTGATTTCAAAGAATGGAAAATTTCCACGTTCATGCGAATGGCTTCGGTAAAATTGGGCGCCCCCACCGGCATAATCATGAATTCCTGAATGTCCACATTATTGTCGGCATGCTGGCCGCCGTTTAAAATATTTGATTGCGGTACCGGCAGGTCTTTGGCGTTGACACCACCAAGATAGCGATAAAGGGGCAAACCTGATACTTCAGCTCCCGCTTTGGCGCAGGCGAGAGATACGGCCAGGATAGCGTTGGCGCCTAATTTTCCCTTGTTTTCAGTTCCATCCAGTTCGATCATCGCGTAATCAATATCGCATTGTCTGCGGCAATCCGTTCCGATAATTTCCGGTCCGATTTTGTGGAGAATATTATTTACGGCGGTTTGGACGCCTTTCCCATTGTATCTTTTCTTGTTGCCGTCACGTAATTCCAGCATTTCGTGCTCGCCCGTGGAAGCCCCGGAAGGAACAGACGCCCTTGCGGTAATACCTGCAATTGTTGTCACTTCGGCTTCAACCGTTGGGTTTCCCCGTGAATCAAGTATTTCCCGAGCATGAACATTGATAATTTCCGGCATATAATAACCTCCTTTGTTGCTTTGACCCACTTATAACAGAGAGCATGCCGGATTTCAAGACGATGATCGAAGTGTCTTGATTCCTGTTAAGAAGTCGGATAAATAAGTTCTAAGAAGGCACTAATGAAAATTAAAGCGAATGTATATGGATATGATTAAAAAGGACAAAAACACAAAACTTTTTCTGCATTTAAAAAAATGGCTGGAAAAAGCCGTGCTGGATTATAAAATGATCGAAGAAGGAGACAGGGTTCTTATTGGCGTTTCCGGTGGAGCTGATAGTTTTTCTCTGCTTGATTTGCTGGATTCTCCGATGATCTTTGTGCCGAAGTTTTCCCTTCTTGCCGTCAATATAGATATGGGTTTTGATCTGTCATATCAAGCCTTCGAGACGCTGGAAAAATATTTTCAGGAAAATAATTACCGCTATGTAATGGAAAAAACAGATATCGGTAATCTTGCGCACTCTGATTTTAATAAAAAAAATCCATGTTTTTTGTGTTCAAGATTGCGGCGCAAAAGAATTTTCGAGATAGCTGACGCCGAAGGATGTAATAAAATAGCCTTTGCCCATCACCGGGACGATATTATTGAAACACTGCTGATTAATATGTTTTATGGACGGGAAATCAGCACAATGATGCCCAATCAGAGAATATTCGGAGGTAAACTGCACATCATTCGACCGCTCGTTTATTTGCGGGAAGAACTGGTGAAAAAATACAGCAGGGAGCGTCAATTTCCCACTGTTAAAAATGATTGCCCGACAAGCCTTACATCAAAGCGGGTTTATGTTAAGAATCTTTTGAATGAGTTGGAACGGGACAATAAAGAAATCCGCGACAACATTTACAAGGCTATGAGCCATGTAAAACCTGATTATTTATTGAGCCAAGCCAAAGACGAACGAAGTGAAGTCTGAGGCGTAAGGCGAATTATCCCAGGAGCGAAAGCGACGTGGGACTGAGCATAACCGACTTTTTACCCGGTAGAAATAATTCTAGCAATACTTATTATTTAATGTAAAATTGAACTATGACCAAAGAGAACACAGCACAAAAACTGATTGCATCCAATAAAACGGCGCGCCTGAATTACGAAATCGGCGATATTTACGAAGCCGGTATGGTCTTGACAGGAACAGAGGTTAAAGCTCTGCGCGCCGGCAAGGCCAATCTCAAGGATAGTTATGCCGTCGTCAAGGATGATGAAGTTTACCTGCGCGAAATGCATATAAGCCCTTACGATTACGGCAATCGTTCTAATCATGATCCGCTCAGGCCGCGGAAACTTCTTCTGCACAAACGTGAGATTAAAAAACTCTACGGCAAATCTCGGGAGAAGGGACTTGCGCTTGTGCCGCTGAAACTGTATTTTAAAAATGGCAAGGTAAAAGTGGAAATCGGCATTGGTAAAGGCAAGAAACTTTACGACCGCCGTCAGGATATCAAACAGCGTGAAGAAAGGCGTGACATCGCCCGCGACTTTAAATCAAAACTAATAAAGGTTTGATAAGAAACTCAAACTAATGAATATTGGAATACAGTGAGTCCCAAGTTTCAGAAGCGTATAACCTAAATACCCTGAAGGGCACCATGGGGTCACTATAAGCGCACTGAAATTTGCTGGACGTAGTGAGACACAAACTTTAAAAGCGCAGCGTATTAAAGTTTGTTAGCCGAACTATCCAATAGGCAAAGATTATTGGAAACTATCCCGGGAGCGAAACGATCGTGACTCCCGCTGAGAGCGAGTGGAGCGAAGCTCGAAGCGCAGGAGGAACAATCCCGCCAACGTAGTTGTCAGGGACGCGGGATTTGAAGTGTAAGTCTAATTATCCAGCATAAGAGGGGTCTAATACACCGCAGTTTGCTGCGGAATCTGTTTCCAAAGCTTGATTTGGGTTCATACCCGTGATTAATTCTTTCCTTTGACAAAAGCTTGGTAAGTGTCTATATTATAAGCAAATCAGAATTTAAGGGGGGCGTCACGGTTTCGACGGGGACATTTGAAGTTGTAGAAGCGTACCGAGGTTCCTACAGGCCTCGTTAAACAGGTAGGAAACATATAATCGCAGAAAACTACGATTACGCATTAGCCGCTTAGTCGGCTAACGTTTTACCCGGTTCTCCTGTTGACTGGACTAGAACGTCATTAAGACAGGATAGCCAAACTTCTTGCCTGGGGGAGGGCGGCGAATACTTACAGGATAGCGCGGGGAGATCCGGCCTTAGGGAGCAAACCAGCGTGAAGGTTCTAAAACGAAGGCTACGTACGTAGAAGCTCCAGCGGAAGGTTTTCGGACGCGGGTTCGACTCCCGCCGCCTCCACCAATCGGGAAAGTGTTTTAGTTTACATTTTCATTTCAATGCCCGGCATACGCCTGGTAACACTACGCGACGAAGAATTTTAATAAAACACGCACAAAAGAGAATTTATATTGACATACACGACAGAGTTTCTTATATTTTAACCACGAACGAGCAATGTCTTATCAAGAGACATACACACAGGACACCTGATAACAACAAAACCCGTTCTTGTTTTTAGTCCCTCTGCGCATAATTTTAAACTTTGTGCCGACAAGGATAAATCCGTAGAAGTGCTGTGTCCATAAGGAGAATCCGCAGTAAGTAGGATGCAGCGTAAAAAAATGACGTTTTACGTTACCTTCGCCTGGGAGGATTGAAACATATACATGCCCATCAACTATTTTATTGTATACAACCCGCTTACATATAACATTATGGACCTTCTGCCTGCCGATTCCATTACTCCGATTGATGTTATCTCCTATCTTACAGGTCAAAACGCACACGAAATAACGCCTGAAAATTTTCTCAAGTTTGTCGATTTCCAGCCGGAAAAACAGCGCACTACGATGGTGGACGCTCTAGCCATTGAAATGTACGCGGGTATATATATTCAAAATCAACTGGCTAGGTTGGCTAAAGACCATATCATCGTAATGGTGGACGGCAAGCGCAAATTTTTTTCCCAGGTAATACAAGAAAAAAAGAGTCTGCCGCAAGCTGTTTTTATTTCCGCTATGAGCTCAAGCTTTCCAGCGGCCGTAGCTGCCGCAATCGTGCTGAACCACGCTAAAATACCCGTTATTATCGGCGGAATACATGTGTCTACAATGCCTGAAGATGAGGATATATTTATAAGAAAATACTCACCCCATCCGGAACTGATTTCTATTGTAAAAGGCGCGGGAGACTCAATTGTTATTAAAAATATTTTAGACGACCTGAAAAATAACTCTCTCAAAAAAGAATATACAGGATTCAAACTGATTGAAGACGGTGTTTGGGGAGATTTTCAGAATCTCGAGCCCCTCGAGCCACTAAAAATAAATCTCCTGAACAGACTCCCGATTATAAAATACACTCCTCTGAAAGATTTCCGGATTAACCCCGTAGCTCCATTCACAGGATGTCTGTTTTCCTGTAAGTTTTGTTCAATCTCAACCCTGCCGGAAAAGCATAAAGGAGTTCAATTTCGCGATCCGGATGATTTCGTGGAAGAACTGCGTTCATATCAAAAAGGAACCGTTGATTTTAAAAATAGGTACTATTTTTTTACACCGGACAATCTGTTTCCCAGCAGAAAAAACCTGATTTCTTTTTTAAACAAAATCATAGAAAGCGACCTGCGTATCGATTACGCAGTTCAGATATCCATTGAAGTTGCAGATGATGAAGAACTGCTTAAACTGATCAGGGCATCCGGAGGCACTCATTTCTTTATAGGTCTGGAATCTCTTGATATGCGCAACTTAAAGCATATTAACAAACACATCGTTGGGGACATAGAAAAAAGCGGTATGTCAGTAGAAGATTATTACTCAGCTAAAATTAAGAAAATACACGCGCATGGTATTTCCATTCATGGTTCTTTTATAGTGGGGCTGCCCTATGACTATTATAATTCCGCAACCGACAATACAGGTGTTGATATAGCAAAATTCTGCATAAAGAACAGGATAGGAGCCCAGCCGAGCACGATAGTAGATCTCCCAGGTTCTGTTTTTTTTAATGAGAGCCAGGAAAACAACCAGTTCATCTATGGAAAGAAAGGCACAATGGATTATTTTCTGTCTTTATCAATTGCTGACCTTGCTGAAACAAACAAGATACCACCCGACTCCCTATACAACAGCCCACTGGTTATCGCGTCAATGGTTTTTTATATATCGAGTAAAGTCGGCTCGCCGGTAAGAGCAGTAATAAATTCCACAATAATCTTTATGAGGTCTTTTATTCATCCCACAAAGAACGGAAAAGGATTCAAAATGTGGCAGCGGTATATTGATGCAGTGTGCTCCGCTGTTTCCCAGACCGCTGTCGCCCTGTATAAAGAACAGGGTGATTCTCTTGTGAAATCCAAGCATGGTGTCAGGGGTATCATGGAGAGGCTTTATGACGCGGAGAAAAATCCCGAAGTAAGAAAGCTGTTCAAAGACTACATCCACCAGTTTACCGAATAAGCAATGAACGAGACCAGCGTCTTTCTGGTGCGTTCCAGCAATCAGGTTATTTAATTATTTTTTCCTATATTCTGGGGCTTCTCCACATTAACCAGAGCGGCGGTGAGCCTTTGCCAGGGAAAATCTTTTTGGTGACAACAAAACCGAAACGCCCATAAAAGGCAAGATTGGCTTCTTTTGAGCTTTGCAGGAATGCCCCGCACTTTTCACGGTCACAAATATCCAGTATTGGCTTCATCAATGCGGTGCCTGTGCCACTGCCCTGATGCTCAGGAACCACCCCGATGAACTGTAAATAATAATGCCTTTCCTTGGGATGGTCTCTATCCATCTTATCCATTGCCAATGCCAGACGTAATAATCCCGTCCAACCCACTACAGGGATCATTTTAGGTATAAGGAACAATTGCCTTGCGAAGCCTACCTTTGATGTGCCGGGCGGATACCACAACGCCCCCCCAGCGAAATCTTCTGTCATCAGCACCTGCTCATGCCGCAGGCACAAGTCGGCTATACATGAATGAAACAAAAGTTCCAGCCCTTGAGTCCTTTTTTTATCCTTACGGACGATCCAGTTGACAACAGGGTCATCATCAAAAGCCCTTGCAAGAGAGATTGCTAAACGATCGGTATCGGTGTTAGAGGCCTTTTTGATCTTATTATTCATATGCGTTGATTTCCTCTATTGGTCACGTGTATTCTGACAGAAATCTAAATCAACGAAATATAATAGTCAAGATTATAAGTAGCCAGTTTTCTATTGACATACAATTACAAATTACTTAAACTACCTTCCGTCAAAAGAATATCTTGTCAAAAAACATCAAAAAACAAAACCGGTTGGTGCATTTCTTTATCTTATTGAAAAAATATACGTTGTTATGCTAACGTGACCGGCAATTATTGGGGGAGGTTATTAAGGCCATTAATCTAAAACAATTACTGGAAGACGCGGTTCAAAAGCACGCTGAGCGCATTGCCATAGTTAGCGAAAAGCAGCGTATTACTTATGAGCAGTTAAATCACGCGGTGAATGCTGTTGCCGGTTTAATGAAACAATCAGGCGTGGGCAAGGGAGATAAAGTAGCGCTCATGCTGCCCAACATCCCGGAATTTGTTTACTGCTACTTCGGCGCACTTAAAATCGGTGCGGTTGTAGTTCCTCTCAACACGTTGTCGACGCCATCAGAGCTGACTTATCTGCTGAACAATTCGGATTCGAAACTTTTAATAACCCAGACATCTCAAGTAAAAAAATATCAGGATGCCCAAAATCAACTTTTGTCCTGCCATAAGGTTATTCTGATAGATTCAGTAAACCAGAATCAAGCGCTTGTTTCAGATGCGAATTCAAAAGATTTGCCGGAGTTTTCAGTAAAGATTAGCCCTGAAGATCCGGCCGTTATGATCTACACGGCGGGGTTGACCGGCAAACCTCTTGGAGCTGTGCTCACCCATCGCAATTTGTATTCACAGGCCAATGTGATTCAATCTGTTGTGCGAAGAACACCGGACGATGTAGGCCTTGCCCTGATTCCACTGTTTCACGCCTTCGGCGCTACGACGAACATGCTCCTTGTTATTCGAGCGGGCTGTTCTATGGTCATGATGGATAGATTAACCATGGACGGTCTTTTTGCCGCCATCGAAAGAGAAAAAATTACTTATATAGCAGCAGTGCCGCGTCTTTTCATTGGCATGATCTTTTCTGAAAAAGCGTCAAAATATGATTTGAGTTCGTTGAAGATTTGCGTCACCGGCGGTGCGCCAATGCCGCCTGAGTTTATACCTGTTTTCGAGCAGAAACTCGGTGTCCGTATTTTTGAAGGATATGGATTAACCGAAGCGTCTCCAGTCTGTTCTTTAAATAGATTCGAGACCATAGCGAAGCCCGGGTCCATTGGCACACCTCTGCCCGGAATAGATATTAAAATTGTCGATGATATCGGCCGTGAACTTCCGCGCAACGAAACAGGGGAAGTGATTGTCCGGGGCGATAATGTCATGAAAGAGTATTATAAGGATGAAGCAGCCACAGCCGATGTCATTAAAGACGGCTGGCTCTACACCGGAGATTTGGGCAGAATGGATAATGAAAATTATATTTTCCTGACCGGACTCAAGAAAAGAATGATTATCACCAGCGGTTTTAATGTCTATCCGTGTGAAGTGGAAACAGTTCTGAACATGCATCCAGCGGTAAAAATATCGCGCGTATCGGGAAAGGAAGATTTAATGCGCGGCGAAGTGGTGAAAGCGGAGGTTGTGCTGAAAAGTGGGCATTGTTCTGATGATAAAGAAATTATCCGATATTGTAAAATATATCTATCCAACTATAAAGTTCCACGCGAAATTGAGTTTGTGCAAAAAATTCCTGTTTAAGAGGAGGACAAACTATGAATATATTTTCACGAGCGGTAGATTTCATCCGCCAAAAGTCCGATTCCAATCTTCTCATTGCGATATTCGGGATTATCTACTTTACTTCGCAGTTTATCATTGGTTCGATTCTGAACCAGTTGGGAGTGATCGATGCTTTAATTCTCCAGACAACCCTGTCAAGCGATACCTTCAAAGAGATCGCTTCGGGGTGGATTGCATCGGGCCAGGTAAACCTTTATTATAAGCACTTCTACTTCGATAATTTCCATCCAATCTGGTACAGTATATTTTTAAGTCTGCTGATAGCAAGAACATTTAAAATCAATAATATTAATCCAAAATTCAACTTTATCATTCTAACGCCGTTTATCGCCGGAACTTGTGATATGTTTGAAAATACGATGCATCTGTACTTCCTGAGCGACCTCCAGCGGGCAACGCCCGCGCTTGTTGCGCTATCCGGATTGGCGACAAACGTCAAGTGGTTTCTATCTCTCTCCGGCGTCGGAATAGTATCTATTTTGGTGATGGCCTGGTTTGTGAAGAAGTTTATAATAAAGACAAAGTAGTAAATCAAACAAGGAGTCTGCTTGGATGAAGCTTTTAAACTTTCAGGACGTTTCTGGCGGCACTCCGAAGTTTGGAGTTGTCATCAAGGGTTACGCGTTGTCTTTTGAGACACTGCAGTATAAATCAGGGCAAACGTGTGATGAACTTACTGATGTTTATTCGTATCTTGAACATCTGCCGTCAAGCGAAGACACGGCGAGAGAACTTCTGAAGTACGGAGACGCTTACATTGCCTCTTTCAACGATGATGAAAAAGTACCTCTCGAAAAAGCGCGGATACTCCCTCCCATTGCCAGCCCGCGGGCGCTGATTGATTTCGGTCTGACACCGCGTCATCTGGGAAATTCGGCCGCTACTTTGATCAAGCACGAGTTTGGTGCGATAATCGGCTCGATTATCTCGCCGTTTATCAAAAAAAGAATGCTTGCGGCAGCGGGCGGGAAGATGCTCTATTATAAATGCAACCATAACGCGGTCATCGGTGACAACGATACAATTCATTGGCCTGTTTATTCTTCTTACCTGGATATTGAACCGGAACTGGCGGTAGTAACGGGAAACGAAGTGAGGCCGATAGCGGGATATACAATTTTCAACGATTCATCAGCTCGCGATGTCCAGTTTTGGGAAATGATCGGAACCGGTCCAGCGAGAAGCAAAGATTTCGGTCACAGCAAAGGACTCGGACCTTTCCTTGTTACTACCGATGAAATCGGCGATCCCCTTGCACTGAACGTGAAAGTGAAAATCGGAGAACGATTCGAATGGAAGGGGAGTACTTCAGAATATTCGGCGAGTCCCGAAAAAGCGATCGAATACCTGAAAACCGTTTTTATTCCGCCGCCCGGAACGGTTATTGGTTTAGGAACCATACCAGATTGCACGGGACTGGACAACGATTTGTGGATAAATCCCGGCGAAAAGATCGAAATCACATTCGACAAACTGGGCACTCTCCGACAGAATACGCCGGAAATATTGGGCAAAATAGAGCCGTCGCGTTGGGGGAACCGGGAAGACTTAAGTAAGTTCTACTGATTGTTTACTGCCTGATTCACATTTTTGATGATGGGTCGTGATTACGCAGCAGTGTGCCAAACAGATCAGGTGTAACAGGCTTACTGAAATAAAAGCCCTGCATTTCGTCGCAAATGTGTTCCCGCAGGAAATCCTCCTGCTCCTGAGTTTCCACACCTTCGGCGACAACGGTAAGGCTTAGAGTCTTGCCCATGGTAATGATTGCTTCGGTAATAGCTTTGTCCTCGGGATCCTGTGGCAGGTTGCGGATGAAAGATCTGTCCACCTTGAGCGTGTCGATGGGGAAGTGTTTGATCTGAGCGAGAGAAGAGTAACCTGTGCCGAAATCATCAATGGCGAGACGCACTCCCATTTCCTTAATTTTTGTCAGCAGCGCTATAAGACGTGTAGGATTGTGCATCACCATGCTTTCGGTGATTTCCAGTTCCAAAAGATTTGGCGCCATACCGGAATCATTCAAAGCGCTTTCAATATCTTTTAATAAGTTATCATCCATTAATTGACGAAGCGATAAATTTACGGATACGCAGACAGGGGGCAATCCCTGTTTCTGCCAGGCGACATTCTGAGCGCAGGCTGTTTTCAAAACCCATCTGCCGATGGACACGATCATTCCAGTTTCTTCCGCCACCGGAATGAATTGCGTAGGGGTTACTGAACCAAGGTATTGGTTGTTCCAGCGCAGAAGGGCTTCCACGCCCGTGATTACGCCGGTTTTGAAATCCAGCCGGGCCTGATATTGCAGGGAAAATTCTTTACGCTCCAACGCGAGACGCAGATTTGTTTCGATAGACAAGCGTTCATTTGATTGCGACTGAATATCTTTGGAATAGAATTGATAGTTATTTTTGCCTTCTTCCTTGGCAAAATACATGGCTATATCCGCATTTTTCATCAGGGATTGTTCGTCTTCTCCGTTCCGGGGATAGATGCTGATGCCGATGCTCGCTGTTACGCGGCATTCTTCACCCATAAGAACTATCGGCCTGATGGCAGTGTTGAGTATTTTGTGAGCTACTGTTGCGGCTTGACTAATTTCATTCACTTCTTCAATCAGGATAACGAATTCATCCCCGCCCAGACGGCCGACAACATCAACTGCGCGCAGTGATTTTCTAAACCTTGAGGCAATCTCTTTCAGCAGTTGGTCTCCGGCCTCGTGACCCAGAGAGTCGTTGATAGTCTTGAAACGATCAAGATCGATGAAGAAAACCGCTAACTGCTTTTTACGGCGTTGGGCGGACAGAATAGCCTGATTAAGCAATTGGCTGAACATTAAACGGTTGGGCAGTCCTGTCAGCACATCGTGAGTCGCCATATGGTTAAGCTGTTGCTCAATTCGTTTGCGTTCGGTGATGTCACGTATAATTCCTTTAAACCCACTTGGTTTGCCTGACAAATCTTTTTGCAGAGATACTGACGCTTCAATGTATCTTTTCGCCCCGTCTTTTCTTATGATCAACCAATCGAATCCAGTTGATGGTTCGCCCGTGTTGTAAACTCTATTAAACGCCTGAAAAACTTCTTTTGCGGTTTCTTTGTCTGTAAACTGCCGGTGATTTACCCCCACCAATTCCTCTCTGGAACATCCCGTTATTCGGCATAATGAATCGTTGAAAAAGGTAAAGTTTCCGGTAATGTCAACCTCAAAATAGGCCTCTTGGATATTTTCCAGAATACTTCTATATTTCTCCTCGCTTTGGCGCAGTGCGTTTTCCATCTGTTTGCGCTCTGTGACGTCACGTAAAATCCCTTTGAATCCTATTTGTTTGCCCGATAAATCTTTTTTCAATGATGCGGATGCTTCAACGTATCTTTTAGTTTTGTCTTTTCTTATAACCTGCCAAGCTAATTCATTAATTGGTTCACCGGTGTTATAAATATTGTTAAATGCTTGAAAAAGTTTTTTTGCGTTTTCTTTATCTGTATACTTCTGGTTATTCATACCCATCATTTCCTCTTTGGAATAACCATAGAGTCGGTACATTGAATCGTTGCAAAAAGTGAAACTGCCGGTAAGGTCAATCTCAAAATAGCCTTCTTGGATGGTTTCAAGAATGGTCCGATATCTTTCTTCGCTCTGACGTAGAGCTTCTTCAGCCTGTTTGCGTTCGGTTACATCGTGAGTAACTCCCCGGAACGCTGTTGGTTTGCCTGATGAATCTTTTTTTAATGATATAGAAGCTTCAACGTATCTTTTAGTTCCATCTTTTCTTGTAATCTGCCAATCGAATTCTTTGGCTGGCGCTCCTGTTTTATAAACCTTATTGAATGCTTGATAAAGTATTTTTGCGTTTTCTTTATCTGTATACTGCCGGTTATTCATACCCATCATTTCTTCTTTGGAATAACCAAGGAGGAAACAAGTTGAATCATTGAAAAAAGTGAAATTGCCGGCAAGATCAACCTCAAAATAACCTTCTTCGATATTTTCAAGAATGGTTCGATATCTCTCTTCGCTCTGACGCATTGCGTCTTCAGCCTGTTTACGCTCGGTAATATCCATAAAGCTTCCCAGCGTGCCTCTTTCTTTTTTATACATAATGGGGGTGACTGTTTCCAAAACCCACCTTACTTCATTATTCTTGTTGACGAACCTGTATTCATAGGGTTCAAAGCTTTCCCGCTTCAAGCACTTTATCGCCTGTTTTCTGACCATTTCTCTATCATCCGGATAAATGTTGCTGAGGGAATATGTGTCGATGAGATCTTTGCCCGTGTATCCGGTGATTTTCTGATACAGATCGCTGACATAAATAAATTTGCTGTTCTGGACGATATATATTCCTACTCCGGCATTTGATATGATGGCCTTTGCCAGATTGGATAACTCGTCAGGTTGAGAGTTTTTCTTCTTGTCAGATTTACTTGCTGGTTCCGGTTTGATGGTCATCGTTACTCAACCTCTGCTGAAAAAATATTTATATAGGTGGTTTGCTTAATGAAGAAAATGGTTCATGTCAAGAAAATAAACGATAGGATGTTTTTGATTTTTACCCCGCTGCAGAAAGCCCCCAGCTCCCGCTAGGGGTTGAATGCTTTCTGCCAATCGCGGGATGTCGCGTTTTGGAAAGGAGCCTCCGGCTCCTGCCGGAGGGGCTCCACCGTTAATTTTTTTGATGTTCTCGGAATATTTTTATTTTCTTATCGCAATAGCATCAATTTCTATCAGCGATCCTTTGGGTAATACACTTGCTTCAATGGTTGAACGCGCCGGCGGTTCTTGAGGGAAAAAATCGGCGTATACTTGATTAACGGTGGGGAAATCAGTCATGTTTTTTAAAAAGATTGTTGTTTTGACAATATTAGACATATCCAAACCGGTTTTTTCAAGTATGGTTTGGATATTTATAAGAACCTGTCTTGCGGCTTTTGTAATATCGGTGATGATTTCGCCGGTTGCCGGATCAATTGGCAGTTGGCCGGAAATGAAAATAATGTCATTAGCTTCCACGGCGGCGGAATATGGTCCGGAAACGGGAAATTTACTTGAAGTAATAATCTTCTTTTTCATTCGTTATCCTGACACATTTTTCTGATAAAATAAAATTTTATTAGGATGTTAATCATGGGCAACCTAAACAATTTCCAGCATTCTTTCTATGCAAAGCCGCGCTTTTTCCATAATATCCGGCGGCACTGTAATTTCATAAGATAAATTTTCGAGCGACCAGAGAACTTTCTCCAGATTAATTCGTTTCATGTCGGAACAAATGGCCGCTTCTTTCGCCGGATAAAAAATCTTTTCCGGATTTTCTTTTTTCATTCTGTGGATGATACCAATTTCCGTGGCGATGATGAATTCTTTTTCCGGTGCTTTTTTAATATATTTACTCATTCCTTCTGTAGAAGTAACAACATCGGCCAGAGCGGTAACTGTCGGTTTGCACTCCGGGTGCGCCAGAACCTTTGCCTCCGGATGCCGCTTTTTAGCCTGCAAAATATTTTCCGGTGATATCTCGGCGTGAATGGGGCAATATCCTTCCCATATGATGAAATCATGTTTCACTTGCGCGGCGACGTTCTGCGCCAGATATTGATCGGGGACAAAAATAATTTCCTTATTATTAGGCAAAATATGTTGCGCCATTTTCACAGCGTTGGCGGAAGTGCAGCAGTAATCACACAAAGCTTTTACCGCGGCCGAGGAATTCACATAACAAACGGTTACAGCATTAGGATGCTTTTCCTGAAGAGACTTTAATCTTTCGGCATCAATCATATCAGCCATAGGACAACCGGCGTCTTTATCCGGAAGTAATACAATTTTTTGCGGGGATAATATCTTTGCGGTTTCCGCCATAAAATGAACGCCGCAAAAAACTATTATTGCGGCATCTGTCCGTGCCGCTTCGATACTTAATCCTAATGAATCACCTACAAAATCAGCGATGTCTTGAATTTCAGGAAGCTGATAATTATGAACCAGAATAACGGCATTTTTTTCTTGTTTTAATTTCTTTATTTTATCTATAATATTCATAATATTTTCATAAGGAAGGTATTTTCAGCAAAATAAACTTTTAGAATATTTATAAAGTAGCGATTAAATCAGAAAAAATAATTTGTCAAGAAATTAAGATTTATGGTTATCAAAAATAGAAATAGATTAATCTTTTCTTGCTAAGGAAGATTAGACACCGAATTTTCTCCAGCTTCATTTTTACTGCTGTTATTTTTAGTCGATTTGAATGTGTTTGGACTGGGAAAGATGAAAAGTTTATCGCCGGGCGACACATTTTTGGCATTGGCGATACCGTTCCAAATCATTATTGCTTTAATCGATACATTGAAACGGTTGGCTATAGTGGATAGATTTTCTCCTTTTTTAACTGTGTAAACGGATTTTTCTTTTTCATCACGCCATTGCTTCAAAATATTTTCATATCTTTCGGAAAATCCGGAGGAAGCGCCCTTCGGAAGCAAAATATTATATTTGCCGGCGGAAAGATAATAATTTTTTATATGAGGATTAAGATCCTTAATTACTTTGAAATAAGTATTTGCCGCCTGAGCGATGATATAGATTGGCACGGGATGGTTTGCGGTTATTTCCACGCGGTCAGATTGTACTGGCTTATAAAGATCATCCTTTGTCAAATAATATCCGTATTTCTCAGGATTAGATAAAATCATTTTAGCGGCAAGAATTCTAAAAACATATCTTTGCGTTTCCTGATTCAGGTATAGCTGGTAATAATTATTAACTTTCTGCACGAGCATTTCTGTTTTGAGGCCTTCCTCTCCCATGTTATAAGCCGCCGCAGTCATAGTCCAAGATCCGAAAATCGCGTAAAGATCTTTGAGGTAATTTATTGCCGCCTCCGTGGAAATGAAAAAATTACGACGTTCATCTATATCGTTATTAATTTTCATGCTATATTTATTCCCGGTACTTTCGATAAATTGCCAGAATCCCACAGCCCCTTTATTTGATGTCGCGAGCGGTTTCAAAGAGCTTTCGGCTATGACAATATATTTCAGATCATCCGGCAGGGAATTATTTTTTAAAACTTTTTCGATATAAGGAAAATAACGGTTGGAACGTTTTAACCACAGGATAACATTGTCGTTGTCATCTAGTGATACAAGTAATTCTCTTTCCAGCCGTTCTTTTACATCCGGATCGCTAAGCGGAACCGGCTCATTGCAGAAGGTCAACGGTTCGCTGATTTTAAGGGCATTAATAAGCGATTGTCCATCTGACTGGTGCCATCCAGTTAGCGTTTCGCCTTTAATTGCGCTGGCAATTAATATTGTGACGATTAATATTACTCTTGTTATCGGATGTAAATAGTTCAATGCAGTTACTCCCTTAATTATCAATGTTTCTTTTACTAGGGAAGGGGGGCTTTTGTCAAATCTTAATGAGACTCGCTGAAAACGAACGAAGTGAAGTTTGAAGCGTTAGCCGAATTATCCCAGGAGCGAAGCGACGTGGGATTAATGACATCTTCTGCTTTTTTAAGAAACTAAAGTGAACCTAATCCTCTTGGCATTGGATGGTTTCTTCTTGCCAATATTCGCGGTTGATGTTATGCGAAAGAATAAGTAACAGGTATTATGAGCATGAAAAAAAAATCATCGTTTTCTAAAAATGATCTCCGGCAAATCAATAAATTAGGTTTAACTCCACGCAATGTGGAAAAGCAACTGGCTGCTTATCGCCATGGTTCCAATTATCTGAAATTGAATCGCCCCTGCGCAATTAATGATGGAATCCTATCAATCAAAAAATCCGCGATGGATGAATTGATTAAATTATACGACAGAGAAGCGGGAAAACTCAGATTGCTCAAATTTGTTCCGGCTTCCGGCGCCGCCAGTCGCATGTTTGCCGAATGGTTTTCGGCCATGGAGAAGGGCGGATTTGACTCTCCTGCACTCAATAAATTATTCTTACATAATTTAAAAAAGTATCCTTTTTACTCCCTGATCAAGCAAAACAAAAGTGCTTCTGAATTCATTGAGCAAAAAAATATCAGGAGTTTACTGTATTATATTTTATCGGCCAAAGGATTGAATTTCGGCTGGCTACCCAAGGCAATAATTCCTTTTCATCTTTATAACGCAAGAGAGGCGCGTACCGCCCTGGAAGAGCATCTATTTGAGGCCGCTCAATATGTCCGCGGTGCCGGCGATGTTTGCCATCTGCATTTAACAATTTCTCAAGAACATAAAAAAGAGGTTAATAAAAAAATTAAAGCTGTAAAGTCCAAGTACGAAAACATGTGCCGGATAAAATATAAAATATCTTCATCGGTTCAGTCACCATCAACGAATATGCTGGCCGTTGATGAAAATGATCTGCCGCTGCGGGATGCCGAAGGCAATCTCATTTTTCGGCCCGGCGGTCATGGCTCCTTGCTGAAAAATTTACAGAATCTTGACGCCGATTTCATCTTTATAAAAAATATCGATAATATTGTACCAGAAAAACTTCTGAAGAAAATTATTCCCTATAAAAAAATGTTGGGGGGATTGGCGCTGCAGATTCAACAGAAAATATTTGCTGTTTTACGCCAGATGGAAAATTGCGAGCCTGATTCCGTGGAAATTAAAAAAATAATAAATTATTGTTCAAGGATCAATATCATATTTCCACGCGATATATCGCGACAATCGCTGAAGATTAAAAAGCAAATAATATTTTCTTCATTGGATCGTCCGTTGCGTGTCTGCGCGATAGTGAGAAACGAAGGTGAACCCGGCGGCGCTCCATTCTGGGTTGAAGAGCGCGATGGCAATCAAACCTTGCAGATTGTTGAAAGCGGGCACGTGGACAAAAGCAGTCCGAAACAAATGGCAGTATGGTCTGCCGCCCAATATTTCAATCCGGTGGATATGGTATGCTGCACCAAAAATTACCGGGGAGAAAAATTTAATCTGGATAGTTACGTTAATTTCGATGCTTATTTAATTAGCATGAAAAATGAAAAGGGACGCTCTCTGAAAGCGCTGGAATTGCCCGGTCTTTGGAACGGCGGCATGGCTTACTGGAATACAGTATTTGTTGAACTACCCATCATCGTTTTTAATCCGGTGAAAACTGTCAACGATCTTTTGCGTCCTGAACATATAATTCAAAAACGCTAGAATCATTTATTAGTTGATAATCCATCTTTCACAATATTCTTTGGCTGCAGCTTTGGAGATAATTGATCTTGACAAAATTCCGTGCTGGCAAACCACTTCCGCCTCCAGATCATTAGGAGCATCGCTGTAACGAACGCAGAGCGCGGCGGCAATTAGCTGATCAGCTTCATTACCGTAAGGCACCAAAACAAGTGGTCCGGGAAAATTCTTCATAAATAAAATCAAATCATCCTCTGTTGAAAACCCCTTTAATGCATCGTTATCCGCGTTATTCCTGCCGACAATGATTTTGCAGTTGTCACTGATGCGGAAATGCCTTCCATATTTAAGCAACTCCATATCGCGGATTTTACGGTCGTCTTGATGAGAAAATAAATCGCGCAGACGGCGTGAGAATATCGGATCGGTAAGCAGGCACCCTCCTGCCGGCGGTGCGTAATCTTTAATGCCGAAATCGACGGCTAATTTTATTTGATCTTTGCGGCCGCGTCCTTGAATAGACAGCAATTGCGAGCGGTCAATTAGTTTCTCTCTTTCTGCTTTTATCGGGTCAAGCAACTGGGCGCTCAAGGGACGCAGGATGTAGTCGGGATATCCGGAATTATTAGCGACAACATGAAGCGATTGTTTGTTTTGTGACATGGGGCGTTGACCGAGAACCTCTCCGGTAATAATAAAATCAAAACAGTTTTCTTCCATTATTTTGCCAGCAATTTTCAGCATCAATGTGTGGCAATCGATACAGGGATTCATGTTTCTGCCATAGCCATAGAGAGGAGATTTAAGCATGTTAAGATGTTTGGCGGTGATATCCTGAACTTCCAGAGGCAGATTTAAAAGCCTTGCGGCGGCTCGCGCTTTATGAGCGTTAAAAAAGGGCGTTGTGAAGGTCAGACAAAGAACGTCAATATTTTGCCTGCGGATTAACTGTGCGGCTAACATACTGTCTAATCCGCCGGAGAAAAGAGCGATAGCTTTGACCATAAAGAAATCCATTCCAATAATTATTTAAAATAAAATGCGTTGCGGAGAATAAGTGGCAATAACAAGAGATGATAATCTGGAGATGAACTCTGCTTATGCCCGCCCTGCCTATTACCTAGAGATCACATATGCGGGGTTTTTCTTACGCAGTCATCAATATCTAGTGATATTAGCTGACCATACCTCCTGCAGTAAACCGCGTAGTCCAAGATCAATGTCAAAATCAACGACGTATAAATTTTTGTCCGTTTTAATCTTAGTGCCGCTAAACTTTAAGGCAAAGGGTGCTTGATTTTTGTCTAGTCCGGAAAACGTAAAATTACCGGAATTAACGGGAATATTTAAACCGTTCAAAATCTTTTCCATAATGATTTTTGGCGCATCGTTTTCGCTGACGAGGATAAGTTCATTACCTGCTTGTTTAAGCGCATTTGTGAATTGCGGAGACAAGTTCTGCGAATAGATAATATATTTCTTATCATCTTTTTTCACCAGAACGTCAGCTTTGATCGACAAATTAAATCCGTCTTTTATGGTGTCGAATATTTGAATATCAACATCTTTTTCGGCGTTTAATCCTAGATTGGAAACTAGCACATAAGAAAAATCTTTAACTGATGTTGTAGGGAAGAAAGGAATTGGTGGTAAAGAATAAACTTCTTCCGGTTTTTCAACGATACCCTTTTCATTGGAAATTTCAGTAATAATTAAATTATTTTTCTGAGAATAGTTTTTGACAGACTTGGGAAGCAGGGGGTTATTTTCATAAATCAGACGTAGTCCCTGAACTAATGATGGAGACTGTTGTTTTGGAGAAGATTTTATAATTATCCAGTCGAAGATTAGTTCCACCGGCGGAAGAGCGCCTATCGTCACAGGATTTCCACTTTTAATCATACTGTAATTTACGGTAGTATTGATAACTTTTTTCAAGATAGCGATTACGTCATCATTTCTATCCGCGTTAACCAAATAATAGTTTTTCCAATTATCACTGATCATCTTTTTCAGATTACTATGGGCGCGATTTTCCAGATCAAGAAATACAGTTGTGCCATCGTCAAATTCAATTACCGGAATTTTAGAACAATCAATTGTCACCTGCCCGGTTTTGGGGATGGGAAGATAATAATTACCCATGGTGTTGATTGATCCGTGCATTTGTGTGATTACTTGTTTAAGCACGGCGAGGCGGGCTTCCGGAGGCATGAATATTTTTTCTTTTATTTCAATAATCTTATCCGGTTGAGATATTTTTTCTGAAAGTTTAACTACTTTCTGTGTAAAGGCCTTGGTTTCATCTGGAGTTTTGGCAAAGACTGTTCTGCTGGGTAACTTGATAACCGTGCCTGGATAAATTTTATTAAAATTAGCAATACGAGGATTGATTGATTTAATAAGTTTAAGCATTTGGGGAATATTGGTTTCAGTAACCTTTAGTTTGCGGCGAATGATATTATAAATAGTGTCCCCTCTTTTTATTGTATAATTTTTTCTTTTGTTAGAAGAAATATTTGCAGTAGGAACGGTTGTCTTTTTCACTTTAGTTTTTTTTGTTTCGGTTAATGGTTTTCCCGGAAGAACCAACGACTGTCCAACTTCAAGATTATCGAGGTCAGGTACGTCGGGATTAAGCTCTTTAATAAGCTGATAGTTACTGGATATATCTTCTTCGGTTATACCAGGGATATTTCTGATAATGGTTGAAAGAACATCTCCCTTTTTAACGGTGTAAGTATATAATTTATTTTTTGAAATGGCTGTTTTTTTGAGTGTTATCTGTGCAGTGTCTTCTTTTGCGGCTGCCGGTTGATAAAACAACACGGCAGAAAAAATAACCAAAAATAATACAAAAGCATACCGCTTAATCATTAGTAACTTCCCCTTGGATAAGAGAGTGAAAACTATCAATTAGTTTGTAATTAATTACTTCAATTGGCAAGAAAAGTCAACTCCTTATATGTGATGTATAATGAAAAATTTATAAATCATCTGGTGAGAATATCTATTAAATTAATTTTTTGGAGAAGAGGAATTTATCTCTTGGGGATGAAAATATGGTTTTAAATTTTAAATTACTTTTTTCATCGCGGCAATGGCCACTTCAATTTGATCATCGGATGGTTCTCTTGTCGTAATTTTTTGCAGCATTAATCCAGGCCAACTCAGCATTTGCACCAATTTTAAATGACTATGTTTGCCGGTAAAACGGATTAATTCATAAGAAATGCCGTCAACAACGGGGAGAAGCAGTATTTTATAAATTACTCTGTGCAGAAAGTCCGGACGTCCTAATAGAGAAAAGATCAATATGGAAACGATCATAACAAAAAGAATAAAGCTTGTTCCGCAGCGGGGATGACGGGTGGAGAAATTTTTAACATTTTCAACGGTCAATTCCTGTCCATCTTCCCATGCAAACACGGTTTTATGTTCGGCGCCGTGATACATATAAACACGCCGCATATCCGTCATTAAGAGTGTGGCGGCCAGGAAACAAAGAAACATTCCCAGGCGAACACATCCTTCCAGAATGTTTAATAAAAGCAGATTATCGATATAAAATTTAACTTTCGTAAAGAAAAACGCCGGCACGACGACAAAGAAAAAAATGGCAACGGAAAAACTGATGACAAATGAAAGATACATCTCCCAGCTTTTTGGTTTTTTTTCTTCTTCCGCCAAAGCGACATCGGCCGAGAACATCAGACATTGAATTCCGATAATCATCATTTCAAATAAAGTGATAGTTCCCCTCACAAATATCCATCCCAGTATTTTGTATTGTTTGGTCAGGGGAATATATTCACGTTCCTGAAAAGCGATTTCCTTATCCGGTCTTCTTACTGCGGCGGCGATTTTATTGCCGTGACGCATCATGACGCCTTCGATAATTGCCTGCCCGCCGGCAATGTCTTCAGGTTTTGGTTTTGATTTCATATTTATTTTACTCTTATTGATTTTTTAGTGTTTATTTTGTGAGACTAAAATTTTAATGAGTCACAAGTTTCAGAAGCGAAGCAAACTGAAACTTGCTGGACGAATTATCCCGCATGCGAAGCCTAGCGGGACAATTACAATCCCGCCCAAAGCGGACGATACGATACTAATATCCGTACAGTTGATATAGTATTTGCTGTGTGGTGTCAAATTATGATTTTGAAATTCGTTGTTGCAAGATAAATCTTCAATGATATAATGCCATCACTTTGAGAAAAAAGGAGATTTAAGATGGCGCAAATTAGTTCATCTGAATTATTTATAAAAGAATATCAGGATCGTTTCGAGAAAAAAATAAAAGAAAATGAAATAGCCCTGCTGGAACACTGGAAGGCGCAATTAGACCGAATCATTGCTATGCGGCCGGATAGTGTTGCTTCACTGCAGTTGCAAATCACGAAGACATCTGAAATGATGGCCAATCGCATCAAAATGTTGAAGAAGGAATCCCAAATATGAATACAAAATCAAGCTTTAGAGGCATTTCGCACCAAGTTGAAGGTTATTATGTCCTCCGATTATGGGGATTGTTCTACTTGCCAATTCCGCTGCGCTACGCTTTCAGAATGGGAGTATCACAATAAAATGGATAGTATCGCTAATTTTTTGTTCGAAGTCGGAATGCTTAGCAGGACGCCGCGTAGCGGCTATCAGTTTCTGGGCAGCGGCAAGGAATCGGTAGCCGAACATATTTTGCGTACTGTGTTTGTCGGCTACACTCTTTGTAAAATGGATGATTCACTTGATGAATTACGTGTGTTGAAAATGTGTGTTCTTCACGATTTACCGGAAGCGCGCACGGGAGATATGAACTATGTCAATAAAAAATATGTGGATGTGGATGAAACCAAAGCCGTCAAGGAACTAACTGATGAACTTTTCTTTGGCGCTGATATACGGTCGGTAATTGAAGAGTTCAATGCAAAAGAGACAAAGGAATCATTGATTGCCCGTGATGCCGATCAGATTGCTCTTATCCTGCAGCTAAAGGAATGCGGTGATCTGGGAAATAAATATTCGGAAGAGTGGATAAATTTTGCCCTGCAGAGATTAAATACTGAGAACGGGAAAAAGCTTTCCGAAAGAATTATTAAAACAGATTCTTCCCAATGGTGGTTTAAAGAAAAGGGAGCTTGGTGGGTGAACGGAAACAGTAGATAGGCGTTCATCAATTGTCATTAAGGAGACTGTGTGATTAATAAAAAATTTCTTTTGTTGTTTGCTCTGGTTCTTCTTATCAGTCTTGTATCTTGCGTCAATCAATTAGGTAAAACGGTAATATCAAAACCGGATGAGTACACGCATGTTTATGAGGCGAAAGAAACAATAATTCTCAAAGCCATTGCCGGTGTTTTTAGAGAAAAAAACATCGGCGCTAATGTCATAATAGATCAGAAGAATCATTGGGTAGATTCGGATTATGTGGTTTCTGGTGATTGGCGGACAAAAGCCAATGCTCGTGTCAAGCGGCTCAATTGGAAAGAATGCGAGGTGATCCTGGCTGTGACGACGGAGAAGAAGACAGAAACGGGTTGGGAAAGACGGCGTCTATTGGAGAAAGAGCAATATTATAGTTTTTTTAGAGTGATTGATTTGAAGATTTACGAAGAAATGTCCAAAATCGAATAGTAATAAATTGTCGAAAGGAGAAGATATGGAAGCCAAAGCAAAAGTATCAGCAATGTTGGAAGAGTTTAAAAATTTCGCCTTAAAGGGTAATGTGATTGATTTGGCTATCGGTGTGATTATCGGAGCGGCATTCGGCAAAATTATCGATTCTCTGGTCAAACACATCATTATGCCTTTTGTCAGCGTTATCATGCCCGGTGAACAGAGTTACCTGACTTGGAAATGGGTGATCAACGGCAAGGATGTTCCCTACGGATTATTTATTGGAGAAATAGTCAACTTTCTAATTGTAGCGCTGGCATTGTATATCTTCATTGTCAAATTTATCGGTATTATAATGAAGAATAAGCAGGAAAAAGCAGCGGCTCCGGCACCGCTGACTAAGGATCAGGAACTGCTTACCGAGATTAGGGAGCTATT
>JAPLJP010000030.1 GCA_026388535.1 Deltaproteobacteria bacterium
ACGCCATTGATGCGCTGAAGTTGTTCCTTCAGAACTTCATCGGCATACATTGACAAATCGCGTACCGAACGATTCCCGGAAAGATTCAGAAACAAAATCGGTGAAGCGTCGGGGTCTACCTTGGCAATTTTGGGCTCATCAATATCGTCGGGCAATTTATTGCGAATCCCGGATACTTTTTCGCGCACATCCTGAACGGCCTGATCAATATTTCGCTCCAGAACAAATTCGATGGTCGTACGCGACATGCTTTCGTAGCTTGTTGACGTAATACTCTTGACACCATTAATGGTATTGACGGCGCCTTCAATGCGGTCCGTAACGTCCACGTCCATTACATCGGGGCTGGCGCCCTTGAGCGTGGTGGTAACAGTAACAATGGGAAAATCTATTTTAGGCAAAAGATCAACGCCGATGCTGGGATAACTGACAATACCCAAAACCACCAGGGCCATAATGACCATGGTGGCGAATACCGGCCGTTTTACCGATGTATCAGCGAGCCACATTAACATATTTGCCGCCTGTTTTTACAATTCTCGCGTGTGCTATATTTCCTTCCACAACAAACAGACTGATAGTGGAGTTGTCATACATTAATGCCGTGAGCGGAGCGACGACAGCTTCGCGTGGTGCCGCCGTATAAATAGTAGCCCGGGCAAATAATCCCGGCTTCAATAAATGGTTGGCATTGGGAACAATGGCTTCAGCCTGCAGTGTCCTCGTCCGCTCTTCTACATTAGGATAAAGCAGATTAACCTTACCCTTAAAATTTTTACCAGGAAACGAATCAACGGTAAAATCAACTTCCTGTCCTGTTTTTAAACCGGCAATATCTTTTTCACTAATTGTAAAATTAAGTTTCAACGAATCAACTTTGATTAATTGAAATAAAGGCGAACCATTACGCACATAATCCCCTGAGGAGACTTTCTTTTCTTTTACCATACCGCGCAAAGGTGAATATATTCTTGTCCGGGAAAGTTTTTCTCTGGATGTATCAAAAGAAGCTTTTGCTCTGGCTAAATCGGCTTCCGCCAGAGTAACCCTAGTGGATATGTCATCGAACTGCTGTTTTGTAACTAACTCTTCCTTGAACAGGGATTCCTTTCTCTGATATTCGGCTTTCGCATTGGCCAGGCTGGCCTGTGCCTGCTTTAAGGCCGCATCCGCCCGCCGTTCATCCAGCACATAATCAGTTTGATTTATTTCCGCCAAAAGAGTCCCCGGGCCGACTGCGGAGCCCTCTTCCACTTTTATAGCTTTGACAATTCCGTCAACCTCGGAGCTGACCGTTACTTCTTCATCAGCTTTCAATGTACCGGTCGTTTCGATATAAGGGCGAACCTGTTTCTTTTCCGCGGCTAAGACACGGACATTAACCAGGGTTTCCTTTTCCACCTTTTTTGCTTTCTTACAGGAAACTAAAGGCAAAGCAATGAGCGCCATCATCAAAATCAACAGTAATAATTTTGCCGTCCTGTGCATTGATGTATTTTTCATAATGAAGCAACCAAGCTTCTTTCCGGTCATGATCTTTATCCTCCTAAATAGTAAGCCAATATGGCCTCAATATTATTTACCAACATTAACAATCTGCAGTAAAGTGCCGCTCGATCTTTTTACTCTGAGCGAGGCAAACTGATAGTTATATGAAGCTTCGGCCACATTTTTATCCGCGGTCACCAACAGAGTATTGGCGTCCATGACATCAAGACTGGTCGCCAGACCGTTTTCGAATTGTTTCATAACAGCGTTGTAATTGTCCTTCGCGAAAATCTGCTGATCTTCCAGAAATTTCAGTGCGCCTTTCAATGTTTCAAGGTCAAGACAGGCTGCGCGCAATTCAATATCAACATTTTTCTTTAAATCATCATAGGCCAGGCGGGCCTGACGCTCTTTGGCCTTGGCTTCCTTGAATTCAGCCATTCTCAGACCGCCTTCAAAGAAAGGAAAGGTCAGTGAAACACCGCCAAGAACACTTTCCCTGTTGAGGGTTGAACCGGCAGGATTCTGATCAGCCCAGTTATAGATGGCAAACAAGCCCAGACTAGGCCAGAAAGCGCCGGCGGCGTACTTCACCTGCTGTTCGGCCATTTTTGTCTGAACATCATAACTTTTCAAATCAGTCCGGAATTCCTGAGCTCTCTGCCGCAAACCATCAATTTCACAAGCTTCCGTTGAAGATATTTTTTCATCCTTCAGATTAAAATCCGGTTCCACATCCGTCAAGCGGACAAGCGCGGCCCTGGTGAGTTGCACGGCATTAGTTGCTCTGAGATAATCAGCGCGTGCGCCGGATAATTCTCCCTCCGCGCGCAGAAGAGCTGTTTTGGTCAGTTCACCGACTTTCACTCTTTTTTCCACGGAATGATGGTATTGTGTAAGCCTTTCCAGATTGTCATTGGCGATTTCCAGCGCTTTTTGCGCTTTGAGCACGTCATAAAAAGAGGCCGCGACCGCCAGAACAAAATCTGATTTCGCGGTATCCAAATCATATTCACTTTTAGTTATTGATTGTCCGGCAATTTTTAAAGCATCAAGTTCGCGCGCGCTGAGCGAAAAAGATTGATCAGCGCGAACGCCCCACGTTCCTGATTCTTCCGGCTGAATCAATATACCGGAAGAATACTTATCTTCAGTAAACCGGTTGTAAGTGCCGTAAGCTGTCAGTCTGGGAATTAAAAGAGACCAGGCCTTGTTCTTGCCCATCTGAGCGATATAGACATTCTCCCGCGCCATTTCAATTTTTTCAGAACTTTTTAAAGCCTTCAGATAAATTTCATTTAGCGTGTATTCCCGCGCTATGGCTCCCGGGACAAAGATAACCGCCGGTATCAGCGCGATCATCATGTATAGCAGTACTTTTTTCATTCTTAAATCCTTTCACACAGACAACAAAATTATTGCCAGATAATTCCCATGGCCCTCTGTAGCCGAGCATAATTTATATTATAATCTCCCAGAGCGTTGGCGTATTCCGATTTTGCTCTGGTCAATAAAGTTTGGGCATCGAGAACCTCCGTCGAGGTAGAGACTCTTTCTTTATATCTTTCTTCGGAAATACGGAAATTTTCCTCGGCCTGTTCAATCAATTTCTGCGAGACGGCGATTTGACTTTCCGCTTCCTGCAACATCAGATAAGCATTTTTTATTTCCAAAGTGATCTGATCGTTTAATTCTTTAGACGCTTCTATCGCCTGATTTTCTCTTGCTTTGCTGGCGTCAACTCTGAATTTTGTTTTACCCCATTCCCAGAAATTCCAACTGGCCACCGCCATTACGTACCAACTTTCCATATCCTTATAATCACTGCCGGAAACAGATGGTTCATCGCCGAATCTCGCGTAATTACCAACTAGGCTTAGAGCCGGGAAATACTCGCTTTGCGCCGCTCGCACCAGTTTTCCCGCCTGCTGTGCTTTAAGAGACGATATTTTTAGCTCCGGCCTCGCCTGCCGGGCGACATTCAGACATTCTTCAAATGATTGTTTCAGGGGTTGATAATTCAGAATATCCACCACTTCCACCGGAGAAAATATATCGCGTTTTAAAACAGTATTGAAACGGGATTTGGCCAATTCCACCAAGTTTTGCGCCCTCACAAATGCTTGTCTTCCGTTAGCCAGTTCGACTTCGGCGTGAAGCAAATCATTTTTAGGAATCATGCCCACCTTGAAATAATTTTCGGCAACATCGCGATGCGCGTTAAGCATCTCGACTGACTGACGCGCCGCGTCCTGAATTCTCTGCGCCCGTAATATATTGAAATAAGCGATTTTAACTTCCTGCACTACATCCTGAGTTTTCGCCGTTTCTTCCAAGTGTGCGGCATCCTCGCCAATTCTGCTTACCTGATAATTAGCCAGAATCCCGCCACCGGCAAAAAGAGGCTGGCGGGCCTCAATTGACCAGTTATAATTATCGGCAGTCCCGGCAATAATTTCCTTACCATCAAGCAAGTTTAAGGGAGGAGGGGCAGATGACAAACCGGTAAAACGGGAAAACGGCACTTCATTAAGTCTAGTATAACTGTAAGATGTATTGAACTTGGGCAAAAATCCGGTAATGGCTTCTCTTCTCTGAGCTTCAGCGCTTTTTGATCCTTCTCTGGCAATATTCAGAACGATGCTGTTTTTCAAAGCCGTATCAATGCTCGCCTCCAGGGTCAAAGGTGTTTCTGCAGACACAAGATGCGGGTAAAAAACAATAGTAAACAGTATTAAAACAACAGTACGCCATTTTCTACTGATCATGATTTTTCACTCCATTTAAAAAAATGTCCATAATAAACCCCTTTTTAAAACGGGTAGATTCTTTTATTGGTGTTAACATCCATCTGACTGATGACGCTCTTATAAGGTAAAATAGTGCTTCAGCCATATCACGTGTAGGCAGTGCGCGTAATAGGCCGCTTTCTATGCCATCTTTTAATAAATTTTCAATGAATGTTATGTGTTTGTTATAACCATCAAGAAGTTTTTGACGTAATGATACCATAGATTCCGATAAAGCGATTTTTTCTCCTTTAATAAATAAAAGAAGAAAATCTGTGTTCTTCTCTACGAATTGCAAATGCGCGTCAATAAGCATTTCAATTTTATCAATTATATTTTCTGTAGTCTCTGTTGCTTTTCTAACTTCAGCATACATCAAATCGAGTTTTTCGCTGACCATTGTTGTGTAAAGATTTTCTTTGCCTTCAAAAAATTGATAAAGCGAACCCGTGGAGAAACCAGAAGCACCGGCGATTTCCGCCATTGTGACCTCATGAAAACCTTTCTCAGCGAATATTTTCTCCGCCTTTCCCAGAATTTCCACCCGCCGCGCATTAAACTCGCGCTCTTTTCGTTCCAGTCTTTCCATCAATTAAACCTTGCTTTTTGAACAGTCATTCTATATTTTGAATACAGATTCAAAATATAGAATATTTGTTATTTGTCAAGGAAAATATGACAAATCAGTTAAACAAATAATATCTATATTTATACTTCCAGTCACTTCTAATTGCTTTATTTAAAAAGTTATTTTTTATTAAATATTTTATTCTATTTTCTCAAAGAATTTAACGTTTCTTTAAATATAAAGGAATTAAATGGACTTAGTCGCCAGCATAAAACAAGGCATCTTAAACTATTTTTTTATTTAATATGGCATACTTATAAAGATAAAGTCTTCATTGAAATAATCTGGCACATTTATTTCATGTAAATGAGCAGTAAATTTTTAAGATTTGATATAAAGGAGAGACAAGAGTTATGAGAAAAGTATTACAAACAACACTTTTAACGGCTTTCGTTATTTTGGTAACAGCTTCTTTCAGTTATGCCCAATTCAGCGTTACCGGGAATGACAGCTTCCCGTTCTTTCACTTGGGTTGTTTGATTGTCGGCGGATTTATTATTATTTCTCTAAAAAGAAAATATAACAAATTATACATGAGTGAAGCTATTGGGTCATTTGCTCTTTATGCTGTTTTGGTTGCTCTTTTTACCGCACCGGTAGTTGACGCTCTTAAAACTTTAATTAACTAATCTTCTCTACCCCTTCCCCAAGTTATAACCTTTAAAAACCCCGTTCAATTCCGGCGGGGTTTTTATCATAATATTTTCTCTTAGTCTCGATGATTTAACCTGCTTGATGGATTATTATTGGGGACGAATTGTGTTCAAGCCCATTATTTATTAGCCGAAATCAGTTCTGTCAAACGTAAGGATAATGAAACGGCCAGCTTTTGTAAGAGATTGGTTTCCATCTCCGGCGTGTAACGATTAGGGGAGACATCGCCATTATTCCAGCTTCCCACTATTTCACCGTTAATTTTAAATGGAACCATAGCCATTGATTTGACAAAATACTTTTTATTCGAAGGAAATAATCTGTAATACGGTTTTAAATATTTATTGACTAAAACCGGTTTTAATCCGTCGGAAAAAATATCGCGAAAAAATACCGGCTCTATTATATTAAGCCTTTCTTGCAAAATATAGGAAGATCTTACTGCCGCGATAACAGTCTTGGTGTTTACGGTATCCATTAAGGTAAGCCAGACAAAGGGAACCTCAAATTTTTTTTCTATTTCAGTAATAAGAATTTCAAAAAGGCTTGCAATATTATTTGCCTCCTGTAATTTTTTTTCAACTTCTTCAAAACCAGCGGCGATTTTCGAATTGATGCGTTCAATGTTTTCTTTTTTATTCATTTGAGTCACCCCTACCATTGCGCGTAAACAATCAAATGATCGGACGGCTTTTCAGCAAGCCTTGATTCCAAATCAATAGTACAGCTTTGAGATTTTGCGGCAAGCGATTTAGTCGCCAGTATATGATCAACGCGCCAGCCCAGTTTTCGCTTTACCGAATCCTTGATACGATAATCAAAAAAAGTGTACTGACCGGCAACGCCCGGATGATGTTTGCGGAATATGTCAGTAAAGCCCCATGATTTAGTTTCTTCGTACGCTTTCCAGACTTCCGGATTAAAACAAACGTGCCCCAGGATTCTTTTCGGATCGTGAACATCTATATCTTCCGGCGCGACGTTGAGATCGCCGCACCAGATTATTTCATTTTGCGGCTGAAAATGCTTTTGCAGATATTTTTTCAAACGCGCGAACCATTCCAGTTTGTACGCAAACTGAGGACTCTCTATTTCCTGACCCTGCGGAACATAGGTATTGATTATCGTCAAATCATTATATGTAACGATTATTAAACGGTCGGGATCAGCGGGTTCGATATCAAAGCCGAACACTACTTTTTGCGGTTTTTGCTTCGAGGCAATAGCCACACCTTTATACTGTTTGTCGCCTTTAAAAACTACATGGTAACCCAAAGCTTCCAGCTCAGTCGCCGGAAAGCTGGCGTCGGCGACCTTTGTTTCCTGCATGCAAAAATAATCAGGGTTGTTTTTTTTCAGCCACGGCAGAACAATATGCATGCGGGAGCGTATGGAATTTACATTGTAAGTCGCTATCTTCAAATTAAGGACTACCTTTCGTAAATTACTGCTGATTAATATCACGACCGAAGATTACGCTCAAGTTTTTTTGCGGAAACTTCAGAATAAATGTATATAATCCAACTTCAAATCAAAGATGATAGCAAGGCGGCGAGGAGGAGGCGCCGGAGGCGTATATTAGAATACGTTGAGGACGCCGACGACGAAGCCAACGCAGATAGCGCTTTGAGTTGGAGTTGGAGTTGGAGTTGGACATGGAAAAAGTGGATATAACTATAATCGGAGCCGGCGTGATCGGTCTGGCCATTGCCGCCGAAATTGCCCGGCCGGATTTAAGCATCTTCATCCTGGAAAAAAACCCCTCGCACGGAGAGGGAATCAGCTCCCGCAACAGCGAAGTAATACACGGCGGGATGTATTATCCGGAAGGATCGCTTAAAGCATCTCTTTGCGTCAACGGAAATAAAATGCTCTATGATATTGCCGCTAAAAATAACATCCCTCATAAAATAACGGGGAAACTTATTGTAGCGGTGAAGCCTGAGGAAATCGAAGAACTCGAACGGTTGCACGCCAATGGCCGCAAAAACGGCCTCACTTCAACATCGATTATCAGCAAGAAACAAATTGCTAAAATAGAGCCTAATGTTCAGGCCGAAGCGGCTCTTTATTCACCCGATACCGGCATTATCAGCGTTCATGATTTAATGAACTATTATTTAACCAAGGCTCTGAACAGTAAAGCACAAATTGTTTGTCACACAAAAGTCGTACGGATAGAGAAAGAACCGGGCCGCTACAGGATTTTTACTCACAACGCGAAAAGCGAAATCTTCGAATTCTCTTCCGCCATCGTAATCAATGCCGCCGGTTTGGAATCCGATACCATTGCCAATATGGCGGGTGGCAATTATCATTTGCATTATTGCAAGGGCGATTATTGTAGTCTTTCAGGAGTAAAACCGGGTGTGGTGCAAAGGCTGATTTATCCGGTACCGGCAAAAAATCGCGTTGGACTGGGTGTTCATTTAACATTGGATTTAAATGGACGATTCAAGCTCGGCCCGGACACAACTTATATTGATCGCAAAGAAGACTACAAGGTGGCGCCCGAAAAAGCATCTGATTTCTATCACAGCGCAAGAAAATTTCTGCCTTTTTTGAAAGAAGAAAATGTTCATTCCGATATGTCTGGCATCCGCCCGAAGTTACAGGGGCCGAATGATGATTTTCGCGACTTTGTTATCAAAGAAGACGCTCCCGGGTTTATCAATCTTGTAGGCATTGAATCGCCGGGGCTGACCGCCTCTCCAGCTATCGCCCTTTATGTAAAAGCAATGTTATTTTGAAGGAAAGCCTTACAAAGAATAGCTCGACAGCGTGGATACCCTCATTTTCTAAAGGAGGGTTAGGGAGGATTTAAAAATAGAAAAATCCTCCTTGCTCCCACTTTAGAAAAGGGGGAAATAATGGACTTCTTCTGCACGCTTTGACATTTCTTCTTTTTTTATTGACACCTTACTGCCCTTCCCTTATAAACTGTAGACAAAATATCGAAGAAAAACAGGAGACCTTCCATGAAAAAATCGTCATTACTCATGATCCTTTTAATAATTCTCTCGCTGGGCGTTTTCGGCTGCGGCGGCGATGATTCATCTAAAATCAAAATCGGTGTTATTGCCGAGCTGACCGGCGATATTCCGGCCGTGGGCGCATCCTGCAAAAACGGGGCGGAAATGGCCGTGCAGGAAATCAACGATGCCGGGGGCATTCAACTCGGCGAAAAAAAATATAAAGTAAAACTAATCATTGAGGACAATGCCGGAAAAGCTGATCAGTCGGCCTCCGCAGCGCAGAAGCTGATTACGCAGAAAAAAGTGACGGCCATTGTCGGCCCCAACGCCAGCCGCTATGCTCTCCCCGCCGCGGAAATCGCCGAAACGAGCAAAACAGTATTAATCACCCCGTGGTCTACAGCACCGAAAGCCACGCTGGATTCCAAGACAGGTGCTTCCAAAAAATATGTTTTCCGCTCCTGTTTTATTGATCCATTCCAGGGAGGGGTGCTGGCCAAATTCACACTGGACAACCTCAAGCTGAAGAAGGCGGCTGTTCTTTATGATGTCGCTTCCGAATACAACAAAGGCATTGCCGAAATTTTTAAGGACGTCTATGAGAAAAACGGCGGCAAAGTGGTTGCTTTTGAAACATACACTACAAACGACAAGGATTTTTCGTCCCAGTTAACCAAAATCAAAAAAGCCGCGCCGGATGTAATTTTCCTGCCCAATTATTATAGCGAGGTACCGCTACAAATCCAGCAGGCCAAGCGCCTGGGCATTACCGCGCCGTTTATAGGTTCCGATTCCTGGGGTTCTGAAGAGCTTGTGAAACTCTGCGGTAAGGATTGCAACGATTATTATTTCAGCACGCATTACGCGGCCGACTCGGCAAGCGACGCGACCAAGAAATTCATCGCTAGCTATAAGATGAAATACGGAACCACGCCGGATGACGTGGCCGCTTTGACTTACGATTCTTTCGGATTGCTGTTGCAGGCACTCAAAACCGCCGGTAAGAATGATCGCCAGGCCGTGCGTGACGCGCTGGCCAAAATTCCGCAATATGAAGGCGTGACCGGAAACATGCAATTCAAGGAAGGCTCCGGCGACCCGGTCAAGAGCGCCGTGATTTTAAAAATAAAGGATGGGAAGTTTACGTGGTTTGCCAACGCCAAACCATGAGCGACTTTTTAAAATGCCCTCATCCTGCGTTGCACTTCAGCTTTAGTCACTGCGACCTACGAGAAAGTAGGCCTCATTCCTAAAGCTTCGTGCGCCTTGTCTGAGGAACATTTTATTTAAGCCGCATAAAAGTCGTCATACCGGCGCAGGCCGGCGGCGTGCCCCTTAGGGTATATCCAGTTTTTTAAAATATAATTACTGGATGCCGGATTAAGTCCGGCATGACAAAATAAAAGAAGGATTTTATACCATTTAAATCAAAGATGATATCGCGGCGGCAAGGAGGAGGCGCCGGAGGCGTATATGACAATACGTTGAGGACGCTGACGACGAAGCCAACAAAGATAGCGCTTTTATTTACAATGGTATAGACAATTCTATGGCCTATATATTCCAACAATCCCTCAACGCCTTACAACTGGGCAGTATCTACGCGCTGATCGCCCTGGGCTACACCATGGTCTATGGCATTCTGACCATGATTAATTTTGCCCACGGCGATTTGTTCATGGTCGGCGCTTTCTTCTGTTTTCTGCTGGCCGTCTATTTTCACCTGTCATTTGTCCCGACACTTCTTTTATCAATGGTGGGCGTGGCCTTCCTGGGCGTGATCATTGAACGGTTGGCCTACAAACCCCTGCGCAACGCCCCGCGCGTCTCCGCCATCATCACCGCGCTGGGCGTCGGCCTATTTCTGGAAAACTTTACCCTGGCGCTTTCGCCTTACCCTCAACATATTCCGCCGCTTCTGGAAAACATCACCTGGACGCTCGGCTCGCTTTCCATTTCCTCTCTGCAGATTCTGATCATTGTTCTTTCGCTGGTATTGATGCTGATTTTGGATTTTATCGTCCAGCACACCAAAGCGGGTATGGCCATGCGCGCCATTTCCTGGGATAAGACAATTGTACCGCTGATGGGCGTGTCGGTAAATAAAATCATCTCGTTCACGTTTGCCATCGGCACTGGTCTGGGCGGTGCGGCCGGCGTTATGTACGGCCTGGCTTATCCGGTGATTGATCCATACATGGGCATAATGGTCGGCTGGAAAGCATTTATCTGCGCCGTGGTCGGCGGCATCGGCAATATTCGCGGCGCGATGATCGGCGGTTTTATTCTGGGCGCGGTGGAAATTATGGTGGCCGCGTTCTTACCCTCCACCTACCGCGATTTTGTGGCCTTTACACTGCTGCTGATTCTTTTAATTGTCCGGCCTTACGGCATCCTGGGCAAACCCCAGCCGCAAAAGGTGTAGCCATGCCCAAACTCTCCGCCGCATATTACACCCTACTCAAGCGATGGCATAAGCTCACCGGCTACAAATATTTCTGGCCGATATTCATGGTCGCGGGAATCGCGTTTTGCATGGCCGCCTCGACCTTTGAATTTCTGGATTTATATCTGCAGCTGATTTTAATTTATGTGGGCATCAACATTATTCTCACCGTCAGCCTGAATCTGATCAATGGTTATATGGGTGAATTCTCCGTCGGCCATGCCGGATTCATGGCCATCGGCGCTTACGTTGCCTCGCTCTTAACGGTCCATATATTTCCGCCGGGCGCTCAAAACCTGCTTTTCCCGCTGGCGATACTGGCGGGCGGCATCGGCGCGGCGCTTGTCGGATTCTTAGTGGCGATCCCATCTTTTAAGACACGCGGCGATTATCTGGCCATTGTCACGCTGGCCTTCTGTATGATTGTAAAATCCGTTCTGGAAAACATCGACGCCGTCGGCGGGCCGCGCGGACTTTTGGGAATGGAAAAACTCACCACACTGCCGTGGGTCTTTTTCTGGACGGCGCTTAGCGTCTGGGTAATCCGCAACCTGATTTATTCCAATTTCGGGCGCGGCGTTTTGTCCATCCGCGAAGATGAAATCGCCAGCGACCTGATGAGCGTTAACACGCGCCAGGTCAAAATCATCGCCTTTGTCGTTTCTTCTTTTTTCGCGGGAATCGCCGGAGGCCTGTTCGCTCACGCCCTGCAATTTATCAACCCGCGCATGTTCGACATTCTCAAATCAACCGATATTCTGATCATGGTTTATCTGGGCGGCATCGCCTCCATTGCCGGATCAATCATCGGCGCGGTCATTTACACGATCCTTCTGGAAATCCTGCGTCCTCTGGGAATTTGGCGGATGGTGCTCATGCCGCTGATGCTGGTACTTTTGATGATTTATCGTCCGCGCGGCATCATGGGCATGAGGGAAGCCCGCCTTTTTAAGCCGCTTCGCGATTTGGTGACGGAAAAACTCTGGCGGCAGAAAAAAAAGGAGGCGCCCGATGCCACTCCTTGAAATATCAAAACTCACCCACCGTTTCGCGGGACTTTGCGCTGTTTCCGATTTCAACTTCACCATTGAGCCGCAGGAACTTGTCGGCATCATCGGCCCCAACGGCGCGGGCAAAACTACCGTTTTTAATTTAATCACCGGCGTTTATCACGCCTCTGAGGGCAGCATCAAGCTGGGCGGTCAAGAGCTGGTTGGCCTTACGCCGCACGCGATCACCAAGCAGGGCATTGCCCGCACATTTCAAAACATCCGGCTTTTTAAGGAACTCAGCGTTCTGGATAATGTCCGCATCGCTCACTACGGCCAGATTGCCTACTCACCCGCGGAGGCGCTATTGCACATGGGCCGTTTCCGCAGTGAGGAGCGTCGCATCACCAATCAGGCTTTGGATTTACTATCGATCTTTAAGCTTGACGAAACTGCTGGCGAAAAGGCCAAAAACCTGCCTTACGGTTTACAGCGCCGGCTGGAAATTGCCCGCGCGCTTGCCACCGAACCCAAGCTCCTGCTTCTGGATGAACCGGCTGCCGGAATGAACCCCAATGAAATTATTCAGCTCATGGAATTTATCGGCTGGATTCGCAAAACTTTTTCGGTGACGATTATTCTGATTGAACACCAGATGCGGCTGGTCATGGGCATTTGCGAACGCCTGGTGGTGCTGGATTTCGGCGCGACCATCGCGCAAGGCTTGTGTTCGGAAATTCAAAATCACCCCAAGGTGCTGGAAGCCTATCTGGGAGTGGAGGTGGTTCAATGACACCTTCGGAAAAAATTCTTGCAGTTTCTCATTTGAAAGTTGACTACGACAGCATTCACGCCGTTGACGATATAACTTTTGACGTGGGCAAGGGAGAAATTGTCACACTGATCGGCGCCAACGGCGCGGGAAAATCATCCATCCTGCGCGCGATCTCCGGCCTTATTCCTTACAGCGGCAGTATCACCTATTCGGGAAAGAATTTGAAAAACATTGCCGCCGATCAAATTGTCGCCACCGGCATCGCCCACGTGCCGGAAGGCCGGGGCATCTTCGGCAATCTCACCGTCCTAGAAAATCTCAAAATCGCCACGTGGCAGAATAAAGATAAAGAAAAGATTGCCAAAGATTTCGAAAATGTCTTTTCGCTGTTTCCTCGCCTGAAGGAAAGAAGAAGACAGCAAGGCGGCATGCTCTCCGGCGGCGAACAGCAGATGCTTGCTTTCGGCCGCGCACTCATGACCGACGCACCAATGCTTCTGCTGGACGAACCTTCGATGGGGCTCTCGCCGGTTCTGGTAAGAGAAATATTCAAAATCATTCAAGACATCAATCAGGCGGGAAAAACAATTCTGCTGGTCGAACAAAACGCCAATATGTCATTGCACATCGCGCAACAAGGCTATGTTCTCGAAACCGGTCGAATTGTGCTTTCCGGCACAGGAAAAGAACTGAAGGGAAATCCGAGGGTAAAAGAAGCCTACCTCGGCGGGTAACAGACAATTATGATCATTGATATATATTTATCTAATATAGTATATTGTTATTATAATCTTTAAGAGTTTCAGTTCAATTTGCTCTTAAAAAGATATGAAGGGAGATACACATGACAAAAAAAACAGAAGAATCCTTTGGAGAGAGAATTCGAAGACTGAGAGAGGCAAAAGGAATCAGCATGAAGATTTTCTCGCATGATACCGGTTATCCGGAGGACTTCCTGAAAGAGATTGAGGAAGATAAAATTGCCCCGCCTGTCGCGGTAGTCCTTCAACTGAGTCGCATCTTCAATGTCGACATGGATCAATTACAGGATACTCGAAATAAAGAAGCAGCCCGGAAACGGACAACAAGTCACAAGAAGAGAGTTGCATCGTATGCGTATGCGTCCCTTACCACACCGGGAGAGGAAAAACATTTAAGGGCTTATCGTGTAACTATTGATCCCCAAACCGAACATAAAGGTGTTGAGTACCACCATGAGGGCGAGGAATTCGTTTATGTCCTGCACGGTGGTCTCACGATCCAGGTTGGCCGGAACACTTCAATCTTGAAGAGAGGGGAATGCATCAGCTTTGATTCCTCCCTTTCCCATAAACTCAGCAATCCAAGCCAGGAAAAGGCAGAGCTCCTGGTTGTCATATATGTTCCGTAAGGAGGAGATATGTCTTTTCAACTGACTGCAGAACAGAAAATGGTCAGACTCATGGCCAGAGATTTTGCCAGGAAGGAATTAGAGCCTGCGGCTGCCAAAAGGGATAAGGAAGAAATATTCCCTATGGACGTGGTGAAGAAGATGGGTGAACTCGGCCTGTTGGGAATGATGGTGCCTATTGAGTATGGTGGTGCCGGTGCCGGTGCGGTAAGCTATTGTCTGGCGCTTCAGGAAATCGCCTATTCATGCGCATCAACCGCAGTGACCATGTCCGTGGCCAATCTCTCTACCGAGCCGTTACTAAAATTCGGCGATGAAAAACAGAAGGCTAAATATCTTATCGGGCTTGCACAGGGAGAAAAGCTGGGATGTTTCGCCCTTACAGAGCCAGGCGCCGGATCAGACCCCGGAAGCCTCTCTATAAAAGCAGAGGATAAAGGAGACTATTATCTAATCAACGGGACAAAGATATTCATTACTCATGGACAGTATGCTGATGTAGTGAATCTTATTGCCAGGACCGGTCCGGAGAAAGGCAGTAAGGGTCTCTCGGCTTTTATCGTGGAAAAGGGCACAAAAGGATTTTCAATCGGATCACGGGAAGATAAGATGGGATTGCGGGCTTCCAATACAGTGGAGCTTCTCTTCAATGACTGCATGGTTCCAAAGGAAAACCTGCTGGGAAAGTTAGGCGCCGGGTTCAAGATAGCCATGACAGCTCTGGATAGCGGCCGCATCGGTATAGCGTCGCAGGCGTTAGGCATAACCCGGGCATGCCTGGATGAAAGCATCAAATATGCCAAGGAACGTAAACAGTTCGGCAAGACCATCAGCTCGTTCGAGGCTATTCAGTGGATGATCGCTGACATGGCGACAGGGATAGAGGCCGCGAATCTACTTACCTTGTCTGCTGCCTGGAGAAAAGACCAGGGTATGCCTTTCACCAAAGAGGCTTCCATGGCCAAGCTTTTTGCCTCGGAATTGGCGAACAAGAGTGCCTATCTCGCGTTGCAGATCCATGGCGGGTACGGCTATCTCAAGGACTTCAAGGTAGAGAGGCTCTATCGCGATGCCAGAGCAACTTCCATATATGAAGGCACATCTGAAATACAGAGGCTTGTCATTGCGAGGGATCTTCTGAAAGACCAGAACAATGAAAGATATGATTAAAAAGAAACCATCAAAAGGAGATAAAAATGGATTTTGAATTATCAAACGAAATGAAAATGCTTGCCGATATGGCATACAAGTTTGCTGTCAAGGAAATAGAACCTGTGGCACAGAAGGCAGACGAGGAAGAAAAATATACCCCTGACATCCGCAAGAAAGCTGGCGCTAATGGTTTGATCGGTTGCTGGATACCTGAGGAATTTGGAGGAAGCGGTGCAGGTTTTCTCGGCAACACCATCATCACAGAACAGCTTGCCCGGGTATGCATGGGCATAGGCCTGAACATCACTGCGGCCACATTCGGATGTGAAAATTTATACTATTACGGAACACAAGAGCAGAAAGAAAAATACTTTCCTCCGATCTGCGCGGGAGAAACGGTATGTGCCGGAGCATACACAGAGCCGAACGCGGGTACGGATGTGGCAGGTTACAAGACAAGGGCCATTCAGGAGGGTAATGACTATGTAATCACCGGCAATAAAATGTTTATCACCAACGGCACAGTGTGTGACTGGATGGTGGTACAGGCCATTACCGATCCGGAAGAAAAAGTTCACAGAAGCTTTAGCATGTTTATCGTACCTGCCGATGCAAAGGGAATCACAAGAACCAAGATTAAAGGCAAGCTGGGGATCAGAGCCAGCGACACGGCAGAAATAGCACTGGATGAGGTGAGAGTTCCCCAGGAGAATCTTATCGGCAAGAGAGGGGCTGGATTCCACCAGCTCATGCATTTTTTTGACACCACACGGGTGATGGTGGCGGCCCAGGGTTTGGGACTCTCCCAGGCATGCCTGGAAGAGTCAGTCAAGTATTGTAAGGAGAGGACTGCTTTTGGAAAGCCGCTGGGCTCATTCCAGATTACATCGCAAAAGCTTGCCGAAATGTGGATCAAGATAGAAGCCCTACGAAATATTACGTACAAGGCCGCCTGGCTGCTTGATTCCGGCCATCCTGATTATCACCTCTCGGCAATGGCAAAATACCTGGCAGGGCAGACAGCGGTTTTCTGTGCCAATCTCGCAGTGGAGCTTCACGGCGGATACGGATACATTGAAGAGTATAAGGTGCAAAAATATTATCGTGATGCAAAGATACTTGAACTCTACGAGGGAACCAAGGAAGCCGAGATCATGACGCTCGGAAAAGTCCTTTTATCGCATTAGAGGAATATAAAGGGCACGGTTCAGAGAAAATTGAACCGTGCCCTTATTCTTTTCCTCGGCGATTAACACTCCTCTTCTTCCCCCTTTTGCAAAGGGGGATTGAGGGGGATTTTTAAATCTGTTTTTTAGCAGGCAACTAATTATTTTTTCTTGCTCTGGGTTTTAACGTGATTCCTCATTAAGTCCTATTTTCTATTTATGTATGCCAATACCCTTTTAGCGGCATATTTAACTTCTGTAGGATATGACTGGATACCTAAAAAAGATTTTGATCCGGCAACTTCTGAAAGAATTTTTATTGCCTCAGGCGAGCCGATTGCTCCAAGAGCTTTACATATTTTTTCCTTAAGAGATATTTGATCATCCTTAGCCATAGAGGACTTGCTCTTGAGCATATCCTGTAGATCAGTAACCGCTTCCGCGCATCTTATTTTACCCAGCATTTCAATTATATTAACTCTCAATTCTTGATCTACTTCAGGCAGAGCAAACAAAAGTAATGGCCCTCGCTTATTCCCTCCGGTCTGGCCAATGCTTTTGAATGCCTCTCTGCAAACCCGTTTGTCTTTATGCAGCAGTAGAGGTTTGAGTATATCGACGCTGTCTTCATTGCCGATACGCCCGAGTATGTAGGCCATGTTACGCAAGTAATACCATGGAGCACTCATATTAATACTTTCCGCAATGGCAGGTATTACCGTGGGCCCCATTTCTTCAATAACATGGATCATGCTTATACGTGCTTTGCTATCGCTGGCATTCCGGAGAGCATTGAGTAATTTGCTTATTACAACTTTGCCAAATCCGGCAAATATCTGACAGGCTTCATATTTTTTATTTCTCTCGTTGATAATTTCTTTAAATAGGATATTAATGTTATTATCTGATGCCAGATTTAGGAGAACTTCCGAAGAGACCTCTTGTACTTTATCATCTTTTTTCAGTGTGCCGTTATTAATTTTACTAAAAACATTTATAATTGGAGTTGCTTCGGCAAGAAATCCATTGCTGATGAATTCTTGAAGAAGTGTCTGCAAACGGTGGCATGTTTCTTTGTATTCAGGCGTGCAGGTTGTTTCCTTCTCTACCCACTCTGCCGCTCGTACTGATAATTTTTTGACCATATCCATTGTATCTTCGGAAGGAATAGATTCAACGGATCCTTCCAACACGTTCATACGGGTGAATACCTTTTCCATCCTGGCAATACTTCCAGAAATTTGATCTTCCGCAATATCAGGCTCGGAGAAGATTACCTGACTCTTCTCAATTTCTACATTTACTTCATTAACCGGATAAATATCCGCTGTTTTATTTTCATCCACGGGCTTAGGCAGGTCACCTTCATCACTAGCAATACTTTCAGAAATTCGATCCTCCGCAATATCAGGGCCGGAGACAATTACCTGACTCTTCTCCGTTTCTACATTTACTTCATTAACCGGATAAATATCCGCTGTTTCATTTTCCACCATGGGCTTGTACAGGTCACCTTCATCGTGTACAGGTTTCGGGTTTTTCGCGAGAAGGTTTATTAAAATATGCAGTTCTTCCTTTTCCGAATCTTTATCAAAAGAAATGCTCTTGACGCCTAAACCTAGAATGATATCCAGCAGAGATGAAACATGAACTGTTTTGTCAACCTGTTGATTGGAAATATTTTCGCCATCCGGGGATTTTTTTTCTAATGCCGCAAAGACCAAAGGCGCATCCTGTCGTAATGTATCCGCAAGATTAAGATAAAGAGTTTCAATCAAATTCGTAATCGTTGGATCGACAGGTGCATATAGTTGATCATTCTGTACAGCCGCATGTATATTAACAAGCGCCTCTATCGCCTTTAGTTGTAAAGCCGTTTCCGTCATTATTTCCTCCCAATAAAAAAATGCGGGTTCTTTCTTTTCAAGTAATTCTAAAAAATATTTTATATGGTCGAGAGTTTCCGATTAATTTTCTTTGAGCAATACTTAGTTTAAGCTTATAACATTTTTGCGCATTGAATACAATCGGCAGGCAACTACTTATTTTTCTTGCATTGGCATTTAAAAAAGAGTTAGTGAAACTCCAACAATCCCGCACTATGAAGAGTGTAATATTAGGGGCAGCTGTACCTCATTTCTCAAAAAAGGAGTTATGCATGAAGGATTACGGTATTAGTCTTAAGCGGCAAGGACACATAGCAATCATTACCCTCGACCGGCCGGCAAAACTCAATGCCTTCGACCAGTATATGTGGGACTGTCTGGATAAGGTGGTGGCCGAACTCAAGCAAAGCCTTCCGCGGGTTATCGTCCTCACCGGCGCCGGCGACAAGGCCTTCTGTGCAGGATTCGACGTGAACCCGGAAAATCCTTTGCTCACGCCATTAATATCCGCAGCGGAGATACACGATAAAGAACCGGCGTATGACCTCATCCGCCGCGTAAGGACAAGCACCGACAGTCTTGTCTCATTGCCCGTCCCGATCATCGCCGCCATTAACGGACTGGCTTACGGCGGCGGAGCAGAGATCGCCTCCCGCTGTGACCTGCGGGTCATGGATCCCCAAGCCGTGATTTGTTTCTCCGAGGTGCGTCTGGGCCTCATGCCGGACCACGGCGGAGTCGTGGGGCTCACCCACCTCGTTGGCGCTTCGAGGGCTTCCGACCTCATCCTCACCGCGCGAAAGGTGGATGCGGAAGAAGCCTTCCAACTCGGTTTGACCAACCGCATCAGTGCACCGGGCAAGGCTCTTGAGGAAGCACTGTCCCTTGCTCTTTCCATAGCGCAAAACGGCCCTCGTGCTGTGCGCCATGCCCTATCCGTGATCAGAAAAACCGGCGACCTGACAACCCAGGAGGCCTTGGAACTGGAAACCCAAGAAGCTGTCGCACTCATCGCGAGTGGTGAATGCATCCATGGAGTAGCCGCCTTTCTCACGCGACAGAAAGCAAATTTTAGTGAGCCAAGCTGATAATGACACCCGCTAAGAACGAGCTCGCGAAGTAGCGAGACTTAAATTTCAAAAACAAAGTGTATTGAAATTTTCTAGCCGAGCTATCCCAGGCTCAAAGAGCCGCGGGATCCGACACCTTTTGATTATAAAAAACGAAGTGCGTTGAAATTTTCCAGTCGAACTAATGAAACTCAAATTTTGCAAGCTTAGCGCAGTAATATTTGTTAGTTAAATTACCCCACTGCAGACGGAGGACACCATTTACCTTTAACGCTTTTTCCCCCTTGCATTGCTTATTAGAAATAGTATTATCGACATGAAAACTTAAATTCTTTTGCTAGATGCTAAAAAACAAAAGCAACTAATTTTTATATCACCAATTTTCTTAACGAGCGCCTGTAAGAGGAAAGCTGTGTTATGAAATTACTGTACAAGGCAATATGCGTCGTATGGCTTGGTTTTTGGGCGGCAATTGCCACTGTTATACTGTGCACTTTCATAATACCCGCGGGACTTTTAAGTCGCACCGGCAATCTCGCCTTCTCCCTTTCCAAGCTCTGGGCTTACACAATGCTTGCAGTCTCTTTCGTTCGCACAGAAATAAAAAACAAGGATAAGATTCAAAAGGGAACATCGTATATCATTATCTCCAACCATCAGTCGCATTACGACATCATCTCGCTGGTTACCGCATTGGGCATTCAATTCCGCTGGATTATCAAAAAGGAACTGCTTAAAGTTCCAATTTTCGGATACGGATTGTACGCCTCGCGAAACATCTTCATCGACCGCTCCAATACCGCCAGCGCGATTGAGAGCATGAACAAAGGATTTGATCGTTTACCCAAAGGCGTGAGCGTTATGGTGTTCGCCGAGGGAACAAGATCACCCGACGGAAAAATTCACGAATTTAAAAAGGGAGGATTTGTAACAGCCATCCGGCGGAAGATTCCCATCCTTCCGGTCACGGTCAATGGAAGCCGGCGCGTTCTTCCCAAGAAAAGCCTTGCCTTGAAGCCGGGGAAAATTCAGATTGTGGTCGGTAACCCTATCGATGTCAGCAGCTATACCATCGATACAGTTAAAGACCTTATCGATAAAACACGTCAGGTGGTTATCGCCAATTTCAATCCGGAGTATACGGGAAAAAGCTAATTCCCCCTCTAACCTTAAACATAGAACATAGAACTTTCTAATATTCTTCTTGCAATATCTTAATGCTGTTGTAATATCGTGAGACTCAAATTTCAAAAGTAAAGCGTATTGAAATTTGTAAGTCGAACTATCCCGACGTAGTCGGAGGGCATTAGATATGCCCGTGGTTCAACTCGCATCACGCATTACGCATCATCAAAAAATAAGTAATGTTAACTGGATGCTGAAAACTGGTATTTTACGATCTGACCATAATTGCTGCTGATTTCCTGTTTCTTTGTGTAGGCGCCTTAATCGATGGGGAGTGATGCATGTCGGAACAACCATACTCGGTTACGCTGAAAACCCTGGGCCTGATCCTGCTGGTGACGTTTTATACTGTCGGATACCTTGGCATCAATCGGATCAACGACTATCGGAATCATTACTATGATGTTTCCCTTTGGTTTGAAAAGGATATCCCTTTTGTCCCCTCCATGATTATAGGTTATTCGTTAGTATTTGTTCTCGTCGCGCTCCTGTTCCTGCTCGTCGATAATATGCCGGATTTCTGGGATGTGTGCATTCGATTTTTCAATATGACCCTTTTCTGTTTTGTAATTTTTCTGATATTCCCTGTGCGGATGGATTTACGGCCGGAGGTGACCATGGCCAATGACTGGATAACGGAACTCGTCTGTTTTTACTTCTGGATCGATCACCCGTACAATCTGTTCCCGTCAATGCACCTGTCGGGGTCTTTTTTTGCCGCGTTTTACTGCATGCGCAGGGGGCGAATCATCGGCTGGATCACGATGATCATGGCGGTGATTGTCGGCGTATCCGTGGTGTTGCTCAAACAGCACTATATCATAGATATCGTGGCCGGTTTTTTCGTGGCGTGGTTCTGCTCGTTTTTTTCGATGAAAAAGTTCAAATCCCGGCTCCTCGACGAAATAAGCGATTAGTTGTAACCATTCACTATTCACTATTCACTATTCACTCTTCACCTTTCACTATTTATAGGAACGTAGTGACGTGGGACACCATCCACCATCCTCTATTCACTATTCACCTTTTACAATTCACTTACTTTCTAATATTTTTCTTGCATTGTTTTAAACAAGTTATTAGCTCCAGTAGATTTTAAATATAAATAGTGATAGTTAAAACATTAAATAATTTTAAAATTAGAGTTCTAGTATGTCGATTAAGGCTACCACAAAAAATAATCTTCAGCTTTTCAATCCCACCCTTATAAAAGAGTGGCATCCCACAAAAAATGGCACTCTAACGCCGAAAGATGTAACAGCAGGTTCAGGCAAGAAAGCATGGTGGTTATGCTCGAGAGGGCATGAATGGCAGGCAGCCATACACACTCGAAGTCATGGAGGGGGTTGTCCCTATTGCAGTAACAAACGCGCCAATTCTGATAACTGCTTAGCCTCACACCATTCCGAGTTGGCTCAACAGTGGCATACTGAAAGAAACGGCCAACTTACTCCGTATGATGTTACCCCTGGTTCATCACGTAAAGTATGGTGGTTGTGCCCTATAGGTCATGAGTGGCAGGCGGTAATACACTCTCGAAGTTGCGGAAGTGGTTGTCCTATGTGCCGCTCCAGTTCTTCGTTGATGGAGCTTCGCATTCTAGCGGAGTTACGATGGGTCTTTGAAAATGTCCTTCATCGATCGAAACAAAGTAAATTCGAGTGTGATTGCTTTCTCCCCCGTTACAATATAGCGGTCGAATATGACGGCCTACGCTGGCATACTGAGAAGATCGCTGTTGACGAAGCCAAGAATATCGGTTTGAGGCAAAATGGTATTGATTGTGTGAGAGTACGCCAAGAGGGACTGCCGAAGATTGGCCTACACGATGTGATTGTGGAGAAGAACGCGATGCATACAATCGAACCTTTGCGAAGGCTCTTGATAGAAATACGCTCCATGCGGGAATTGACAACTGAGGATGCAGAAAGGGTTCAAGTATACCTCTCTAGAGAAACGTGGGCCAATGACTCTGACTACCAATCTCTCCTTTCAAACCACCCTTACCCATTGGTAGGACTTAGCCTCTCGGATAAGTTTCCCGAGATTGCCCGTTTTTGGCACCCTTCAAAGAATAAACAACTGACATCGACGCATGTTCATCCGCAGTCTGGTGTCAGTGTGTGGTGGCGTTGTGATATGGGTCATGCTTGGAAGGCTAGAATCAGTCATCGTGTGAGCGGGAGCGGGTGCCCCATTTGCAGTGGTAGACAAGTAGTCCCAGAGACATCACTAGCAGAACTATTCCCATTAGTAGCATCAGAGTGGGACTACAAGAGAAACGCGCCTCTGAGACCTGATGAAGTATCGCCACGCTCTGATAAGAGTGTGTGGTGGCGTTGCAGCGAGGAGCACGTGTGTCGGACTAAGGTTGCAAGACGAGTGCGAAGTTCTGGTTGTCCCCATTGCGTGAGGAAATTGCCAGCAGAAGAAAAAAGTCTTGCTTTACAAAGCCCTTTTTTGGCAAGGCAATGGCACAAAACTCGCAACGGCAAACTGAAACCTTCAGGTGTGACAGCCGGAAGCGGAAGAAACTTGTGGTGGCAGTGTGATAAAGGCCACGAGTGGCGAGCAACTGTAGCGAATCGGGTCAAGGGCTCTGGATGTCCGGTCTGTTTTGGCCGTGTCGCCTCGGAAGAACACAACCTAGTGGCTAGATTCCCGAAGATTGCCTCCGAATGGCATCCGACTAAGAACGATGCATTAAGACCGTCAGATGTGACTCCAAGATCACACAGGAAAGTTTGGTGGCTGTGTAATTCTGGTCATGAATGGCAAACTACTGTTCACCAAAGAACTGCAGGTTCTGGCTGTCCATACTGTGCCGGAAAACGAGTTGTATCTAACAACTGCCTTGAATCCAGATTCCCTGATTTGGCAAAACAGTGGCACCCTACGCGAAACATTCCACTATCCCCTGCGCTTGTTACCTGCGGTTCAGGCAAGAAAGCATGGTGGATTTGCTTGAGGGGACATGAATGGCAGGCTGCTATAAACCATAGAGTCAAAGGAAGTGGCTGTCCTTTTTGCGCTGGCCGTCAAGCGACGCCTGAGAATTCTCTTGAGAAAACCTATCCTACGATTGCCAAACAGTGGCACACAACAAAGAACGCTGGGATCACACCAGCGGATGTAACAAAAGGTTCAACGAGGAAAGTCTGGTGGACCTGTCCGGTGGGGCACGAATGGCAGGCGACGGTTGGACATCGTGTCGCGGGAAGAGGATGTCCTTTCTGTGCCGGGAAGAAAATCGCTGCAGACAAATCGTTGTCTGTGGTGTGTCCCCATCTTATCGCAGAATGGCACCCATGGAGGAACGAAACTCTGAAGCCTAGTAATGTCACTTCCGGAAGCAGTAAACTTGTTTGGTGGCTGTGTTCCTATGGGCACGAATGGCGGACGAGAATAGCCCACCGAGCAAATGGAAGCGGTTGTCCGAAATGCGCCAAAGCACATTTGCGGTGATTAGAAATGTTTACAAGTGCAATTTGGATCCAAATAAAAAAATAGGGGTCAAATCTTTAATCTTGATATTTGATAAATTGTAATTCGTGAAACGGAGGATCAAACAGGATTAGCGGGCTAGCAGGGTCAGGTCTTGAAATATAAGTTTTTCAAATCCCGCTCCGTCACTGCCAGGGACGAAATCCGGTGACATCCATAATGTTGATTTATTGTCTCTTGAATGCGTTCTTCATTTGAGTTATCGTCATAATATCAATATCCGGAGCCAGGGTATAACGTTTCACACCGGATAATTCTGGGAGAATTGCTTATTTGCAGTAAGGAGGATGGATCTTTATGGGTTTCAACCGGAGAACCGTTGACTTTCTGGCAAGCCTGAACAGATACAGGGATATTCTTCTAAAGACGCTCAATGTGCCACTGCTCGGTTTTATCATCAAACGCGTCATGGATAAGGAAGGGACCGTCTTCACCTATATACCCGTAAATGAGAATGTCGAGGTCAACAGCAGTGCAGCCCTGCCGATCACCATTGCCGAGTACTTCATCCACGAGGCGAGCCATCGCGTCATCCTCGGTTTTTGTCCCTGCCGCAGGACGATGCACTGCAAGAATCACGATGAGAATCTTGGCTGTATATTCCTGGGGGAAGGAGCGGCCGAGATAATCACACCCGATGTTGGAAGATCCGTGAGTGCAATTGAAGCCATCGCCCATCTTCACAAGGCTGTAGATGCCGGTCTGGTCCCGGTGATCGGGAAAGTCAAGTTCGATGCAGCCTATCTGGGGGTGAAGAAGCATCACCGCTTGATGACCATTTGTATATGCTGTCAGTGCTGCTGCCTTGCACGCGGCATACATCATGCACCAAGAGATGTCCGCGATGTTATTGTAAAGCTCGAAGGTGTCGAAGTGAAGGTTTCCGGCGATTGCAGGGGATGCGGGACATGCGTTGAGGCCTGCATCTTCAAGCAGATAAATATTGTCGACGGGAGGGCACTGATAGGTGAGGAGTGCAAAGGATGCGGACGGTGCGTGAGGACGTGCCCTAACGGTGCAATAGGAATCAATGTGGAGAATCCCGAGTACATCAGGCAGTGCATTGAAAGGATAAGCGCCTTCGTCGAATTTAGAAACTGATGGTTAGTCGAGGGGTCGGGGTAAAATCTCTTCTTGACTCATTATCATCGAGTCTCATTAGCTTTATTCGCATTGACACAAAAGAATGATTTCCCTATACTGTTCTGTATTGAAGACAATTTCCTTTACATGATAATATTAAATCGCTCTATGTACGCAAGGTGAAAATGAGATCGAATTTTTTTCCGCAATCATTGAAGATTTTCGTAACCATCGCGGTTTTCCTGATGCTCGCATCGTGTACTGCCCAGTATGCTCTTAATCCCAAACTGGATATGAAAACGCGGGAACATCCTATGGAGAGCAAATTGATTTCGCAGGCTAAATCTGATGATTTGTTCCTTATTCTTTCCTTTTCCGGCGGTGGTATCAGGGCGGCGGCCCTGTCTTATGGTATTCTGGAGGCGCTTGATCAGGTTGAAATTCCCGCGCCACAAAATATTTCCGAGTTACAAGCCGCTCCGGTCAGGCACACACTTCTGGATGAAGTTGATTTAATCACCGGAGTTTCCGGTGGAAGCTTTACCGCGGCTTATTACGGATTGCACGGCAGGGATGCTTTAAAGGATTTCCGGGAAAAGGTGCTACTGCAGGATCTTCAAGTCGGCCTCATACGCACGGCAATTAATCCGGTAAACTGGGTCCGGTTATGGTCTCCCCACTTCGGGAGAAGTGATATTGCACAGGAATACTATGATAGCATTATTTTTCACGGCGCCACTCTGGGAGACCTGGCCAGCGGTAAAGGTCCAGCCGTCAACATCCTGGCTACGGACGCCAATGACGGCATAATCTTTCCGTTCTTACCCAGCCAGTTCTCTCTCATCTGTTCTGATTTCGAAAAATTCCCTCTGGCTCGCGCTGTCGCGGCCTCCGCGGCTCTTCCCGGAGCGCTGTCTCCGATTAGTCTAAAAAACTACGCCGGAGAATGCAACTACAAACAACCTCCCTGGGTAACCAGCGCTCTTGCGAAGCCTGATCCGACAAGCCGCGTATATTACAAAGCACTGATGACAAAAACCTATCTCGATCCGGAGACAAAACCATATATTCACCTGATTGACGGCGGCGTATCAGATAATCTCGGCGTACGGAGCATTATGGAAAGCATCGCGGCCATGGGCGGCATCCGGGAAATTATGAAAAAAGAAAATATTAAAGGCGGCCACCGACTGGTTTTCATCATCGTCGACGCGCAAACACAGGAAAGAAAAAAATGGAGCCTTCTTGGCGAAATCCCGGGCATTGGAGCCATTCTTGACGCGTCTTCAACAATCATGATCAATAAATACAATTTCGAAACGATTGATCTGCTGCGCCGCTACTCTGAAGAATGGACAAATGAATTGAAAAATGCCGGTAAAAAGGATGTAGAAATTTATATAATTCATGTCTGTTTTGATTCACTTCCCGATAAGGAAGAAAGGGAATACTTTCAGGGTATACCGACAGTTCTCACTCTGCCGGAAGAAAAGGTGGACAAATTGCGCAAGGTGGCGGGAAAGCTATTATACACGCAGGAACCATTCATCAGATTTGTTAAGAGTCTCGGGGGAAATATTCCGGAAGCCGGCCAGACAAAATGAGTACATAAAAAATGAAGGCAACTTTGGCAGACAATGAATATGATAAAACGGGCGACTTAAATACTTGCAGGATGAGGTTGCAAGAAATTAACCAAGCGATTGCTTCCCTCCCCAAATCGTGTATCAATCAATTCCCAGCGACGCAGCCACAACCGACCTCAGTGACACAGCCACTACAGGACCAAGCACCGTGTCCTCAGGAGTGGTCCGTCAAGTACCACAACCAATTCTTTGTGTTCATCACTGCGAAGACTTTTCAGGATCCCGCGTCGCTCTGCTCCTGGGATATCACGGATATTTTCGATATCCTCCGCTAATGCGGGATAGTTCATCCAACAAATTTCAGTGCGCTACGCTTCTAAAATTTGGGACTCACTAATTCGACTAACGCTTTAATGAGCCTTGATTTTTCGAAACGTAGTGGTCGGAAAATCTTAGAGCGAATTATCCCGCCACCTTCAGGTGGCAGGGACGAGCGGCACTTCATTCGTTTTCAGCGAATCTCAGGATGGTCAGGACATGTTTTCTTCGGCGCTGTCCCTTTCAGGTAGGCTTCACGCAACTTTTGAGGGCATGAATCTGTAGCGAGATATCCGGATTTGGGGTCGATCACTGCCGTTTCTATTCCCTTGGGCGGAACTACGGCCATTGGTCCTGATTGGGAATACAGGGATCGCATAAATCGTGTCCAGATATGAAGCGCTCCTTCGGCACCGGTCAACCCGGTATCGTCTCCGGAGTCATAACCCACCCACACAGCACAAACGACGTCCGGGGTAAAACCCACAAACCAGGAATCCTTGTTGCCGTTCGTTGTTCCGGTTTTCCCCGATGCCGGAAAATTAATATTCAGTGACTTTGCCTCTCTTGCCGTACCGCGCGTAAGCACTCCCTCCATTGCATAACCGGCAAGATAGGTCACCCGCGGATCAAGCGTCTGTTCGCGTTTAAGCTCTCTGGTTATGATTTTATCTCCCTTTGCTGTTGTTACCGAAAAAAGCGGAAATCGTTCAAAGCGGATACCGCCTGAGGCTATAGTCGTATAGGCATAGGCAAGTTCCATAGGCCTTACCTCGAAGCTTCCCAGCGCCATGGAAGGAACAGGTAAAAGAGGGCTCGTTATACCAGCCAGACGAGCGGTTTTGAGCACTTCTTTGAATCCGACGTCATTGGCCAGCCTTGTTGTGGCAGTGTTTACAGAATCTTCTATTGATTTTCGAATCGTGATTTTTCCATATTTCTTGTCTTCGAAATTCGTCGGAGTCCATATTCCTTCCGGTGTAGGAAGCGATATCGGCTCGCCGGACACCATTGTGGAGAGAGTCCTGTTCCCCCGCGAAAGCGCAGCAAGGAGAACGAAAGGCTTGAAAGCGCTGCCCGACTGTCGTTTCGCGTCCACTGCCCTGTTGAACCGGGTCTGCGCGTAGCTCCGCCCGCCGACCATGGCCACCAGCTCTCCTGTTTTCGGGTCAACGGCAACCAGTGCCGCCTGCAGCGGCTCACCGGCAGGGATGGCCTTCTGGTCGAGCTCTTCCAGACCCCGCGAAACGGCGTCCTCCGCCATGGTCTGCAAAACGGGGTCAAGGGTAGTGTAGTAAATGTAGCCGGGGTGATAGAACTTTTCAGTCCCCAGTTCTTCCGTTGTAATCCGCTGTATGTAATCAATAAAATACGAGCTTACGTTGGCAAGGCCACTATGTGAT
>JAPLJP010000156.1 GCA_026388535.1 Deltaproteobacteria bacterium
GGCTTTGTAGATAAGTTTCTTGCACTGCGCGGATTTAAGCCTATGCGGCGTTGTTTGAGTCTGAGCAATGTCGAAGGCGACAAGGACTATACACACTTGGTTGCGCGCAAGATCAAGCAAATCGCCCGTAAGCACGGCGCTATCTCCCTGACTGGTTATGCCGCGCGCAAGTGGGAAAAGACCCGCTATACGGAACCGTACATGCGTGAAGACCTGTTCGATTACGGCATCATGATCGACACCCTGGAGGCCAGCGTCACCTGGGACAACCTGCACAACCTGCACGAGGGCGTGCGCGCCTTCGTCAAGAGCCGCCCCGGCACCATCTGCATGACCCATGCCTCGCACTTCTACCCGCAGGGGACCAATCTCTATTTCATCTTCATGGCCCGCATGGAAGTGGAGGAATACGTCGCCTTCCAGAAGGGTGTCATCGAGAATATAGTCAAATACGGCGGGACCTTGAGTCATCACCACGGGGTGGGACGCTTGCTTGCGCCCTGGATGGAAGAACATTTAGGGAAGGAACAAATGGCGGTATTGCGCGTATTGAAACGGCACTTTGACCCGCACAACATCATGAATCCGGGCGGCCAGCTTGGGCTGGACGATATTCCCGCACGACGATGATAAAAGCGATAAAAAGAATCAAGGGGGGTTTCCATGATGAAAAGAAATTCGACAGAGGTCATTTTGGTAGATACGCGCCTTGGAATCGCGCAGGGAGTAAGCACTGTTTTCGAGCATTTTGGAGGCGGCGGAAAACTCCTCCGCTCCAGCCGGGATGTTTATATCAAGGTTAATGCCGTAGGTCTCGAAAAAAATGTTTACACCGATCCGGAGGTTCTACGCCAGACCATTATCTATTTTCAGAAATGCGGGGCACGAACGATCTATGTCATCGAAAACTGCACTCAGGCCAACTTCACGCGCCTGGTATTTAAGGCCATCGGATATCTAAAGATATGCAAGGAAACAGGCGCTGTTCCTGTCTTCCTGGATGAAACACCCTCTGTTCCGATTTTTTTAGAGGGCATCGAGGAATTTATCGATATATCGCGCTTCGTGTTCGAACGGCTCATCGAACAGAGAAACGAAAACTTTTACCTCTCTCTACCCAAACTCAAAACCCATTCCATGTCACAGGTCACTCTCTCCATTAAAAATCAATTTGGTCTTGTACATCAGAATAGTCGAATAGCTGACCACAATTACCGCATCCATCAGAAGTTTGCGGATATCTACCGTGTACTGCGGCCGGACTTCGCTCTGATCGACGGACTGATCGCCACCACCCACGGACATTACCCTACGACTTATAATGCAGACAAGTGCGTTGTGCCCATGGACCTCCTCATAGGTGGTCCAGACCCGCTCGCCACCGATGTAGTGGCCTCGGCTCTGATGGGTTTTGGCCTTAAAGATGTCCGGCATCTGCAACTTTCAAGCGACACAGGTATCGGTCAAGGAGACATCTCTCAGATAAATATAATTAATAAGGACCTGTTTGATTCCCGTAAAAAGAAACTTACCTGCGAGTTACTTGATGACTATCCACCCGATATAAATTTCCTTCGTGGTAAGGAGCGTTGCTGTAAGGAAGGTTGCCGCCGCAATACAGAGACTTGTGTAGAGATGATATACCGCGATCATGGAGGTAAGGGAGGTTTTACTATTCTCATGGGTAAGGGCATCGATAAACAAGCGGTCGATAGGATTACCGGACGGGTGCATATCGCCGGCAGTTGCGCTATTCAGGATTATGGTGTTGCGCTGCAGACACGCTTAGGAAAAAAAAATGTTACTATGAGTCCTGGTTGCAACAATCTGGCGTTAACCGTCTATGGTTTGTGCAAACATATGAAGGTCAATCAAATCAGTTTGTCGGGAGTGGGTCCAATTCAATCCGCAGGGCCGTTTATCATGGCCAAGCTTAAGGGCTCGCAGGCTAATATAGTACCGTTGATATAATTTTTGAGAAAATAAATAGTGATAATGGAGAATCAATAAATAATGACTATTATAAAATCATTAAGAAAAAAATAGCGAGGTGCATATGCCACAATTTAATAACAAATCAAAAGAATTAATCCTATCAATTGACGCGGGTACTCAATCAATAAGAGCGGCCCTTATCGATGCAAGTGGAAACATACTGCATATCGTTAAGACGCCAATACAGCCTTATTTTTCAGAGCATCCCGGATGGGCGGAACAACAACCTGATTACTATTGGGATGTGTTCAGCAAAACAACCAGACAACTACTGCAGAATACAGAGGCGCTTGAAAAAAAGATAATAGGCGTGACGCTTACGACACAGAGAGCCACAATGATAAATGTGGATGAAAATGGAAATTCACTCCGACCAGCGATTGTATGGCTTGACCAGAGAAAGGCTGATTCACGGCAAATTCTTCCCGGAGCTCTCCGTCCTGTGCTCAAAACGATTAAGTTAATGGATACAGTCGAAGGAGTAATAGAGAACTGTGATGCGAACTGGATATGCCAGCAGCAGCCTGATATTTGGAAGAAAACACACAAATTTTTGTACCTATCAGGATTCTTTACTCACCGGCTTACAGGTCAATTTGTTGATTCGGTGGGTAACAACATAGGATATATGCCCTTCAACAATAAAACTTATCAATGGGCGGGAAAATACGATTACAAATGGTGGCTGTTCAAAATTGAGCGTGAAAAACTACCTGATCTTGTTAAGCCATCTGAAATTATGGGCAAGATTACAAAAAAAGCATCTCTGGAAACCGGCATACCGGAAGGATTGCCAGTCTTTGCGGCAGGATCAGACAAGGGTTGCGAGATACTGGGTGCCGGATGCCTTACTCCCGAAACAGGCTGTTTGAGCTTCGGGACTATAGCTACCTTTGATGTAGCCACTCCCAGATATATTGAACTCCTTCCGATGATACCGCCTTTTCCCGCTTCCGTACCGGATGCTTATTATACTGAAGTCTCTATATTCCGAGGTTTTTGGATGGTGAGCTGGTTCAAAGAAGAGTTCGGTCTGCAAGAGTGTATGCTTGCTGAAAAAAAGAATGAAGCGCCTGAAAAACTATTCGATTCATTAATACAAAATGTGCCGGCTGGTTCAATGGGGCTAATGCTTCAGCCATACTGGACGCCGGGATTCGGCGCAGATCCTTTTGCAAAGGGATCAGTAATTGGTTTTGGTGATGTGCATAATCGGGCATATCTTTACCGTGCAATACTCGAAGGGTTGGTTTACGCGCTCAGAGAGGGGGCGGAACTAACGCAGAAAAAGACGAAGGTTCCGGTAACAAAACTCAGGGTTTCCGGAGGGGGTTCGCAGAGCGACGCGGCAATGCAGATAACAGCGGATATATTTGGAATGGCCGCGGAGCGGCCACACACCTTTGAAACATCCGCGTTGGGCGCGGCAATTGACGCGGCGGTTGGACTTAAACTTTATTCCGATTTTCCTTCCGCGGTCAGGGGTATGACCAAAACGGGAAGAGTATTTGAGCCGTCTGCAGATAATCACCGGCTCTACGACGATCTCTACCGGAGAGTTTACCGTAAGATGTATGGGCGCCTGAAGCCTCTGTTCAAGGAAATCAGAGATATTACCGGTTATCCATCGGAAAGTTAAAGATATATTCCTTTGCTGTTTATATGAAACCACATATACAGAACTGTTTATTTCATTGATATATAAGAATATCTAATATTTGTTTTTCTTTGAGAAAATCAGCCGGTGTTATTAATGCTGTAGATTTATTGTTATATTTATTTTATATAAAAATAATGTTGACTTTTAGCTAATCAGTATTTATAGCTTTGCATACTTTTTGTTCTTTGTTTTCCAATGACCTCTGCCGGGGGGAGGAGGCATGCGGGATTACTACTAGTGTAGAGGGGAGTATTCGCGTGCAAGATGTCTATATCATCGGAGTAGATACCATCAGGTTCGGCAAGTACATTGACAAGAGCATTAAAGATCTGGCGGCCATGACAGTGACCGGCTGCCTCAAAGAAGCCAATCTAACTAAAGAAGCAATTCAAGCAGTCTGGTTTTCCAATGCCGGTTGGGGTGAAAAAGGCCAGACCACTATCCGCGGTCAGGTTGCCCTTAAACCAATGGGCATTGACGGTATTCCCATAACTAATGTTGAAAACGCCTGTGCGGGCGGTTCTACGGCTCTTCATCACGCGTGGCTGGGAGTAGCCAGCGGACTTTATGAAATCACTTTAGCCGTCGGTGCTGAAAAACTTTATCATTCTAACAAACTGGCAGTTATGATGGGTTTTCTGGGCGGAATTGATGTGGAAAATGTCTTGGACATTATCAAGAATCTTTCCGTTTTTGAACTTACACAGGCTGACAGAGAAGCTATGGAACGTTTTAAAAAGCTGTACCAGGCCCCACAAGCAAACCAAAAAAAGAAATCTAAAGACAAGGAATCGCTCTGGAAGAAGTTCAGGGATCGTTTCACTGTGGCCATTATGATGGGCGAGCGAATTGGTTACGATACAATGTGGCAGCTGGCTAAATTAGGCTCAGGCGATCATTCGCCGTTTATGGATGTTTACGGATATGCCGCCCGTCAGCATATGAAACGTTACGGTTCTACAGTTGAACAACTGGCAATTATAGCCTCCAAGAATCATTTCAATTCCACATTAAATCCCAATGCTCAATATCAGTTCGAAGTGCCGGTGGAAAAAGTTTTAGCAGACCGTATCGTATCATGGCCATTGACCCGCGCCATGTGCGCTCCCATCGGAGATGGTGCGGCTTCCGCGATTTTGTGCTCCGAAGAAATTGTCAAAAAACTTGGCTTAGTCAGTCAGGCTGTCAGAATAAGAGCGTCTATTCTTGGTTCAGGCAAAAAGACGTCTTTTGATTCGAATGAACCGGAAATAGGGGAGCGACTGTCAAAATTAGCTTATGAAAAAGCCGGAGTCTGTCCTCAGGATATTAATATAGCTGAAGTACATGACGCGACAGCCTTCGGCGAAGTGGTTCAGGCGGAAAATCTTGGTTTCTGTCCGAGGGGCGAAGGAGGTATTTTTGCCGAAAAGGGAGAAACAAGCCTGAAAGGCCGCATTCCCATCAATACCAGCGGCGGTTTAACTTCGCGCGGCCATCCTATCGGCGCGTCCGGTCTGGCTCAGGTACATGAACTTGTTACTCAGTTGAGAGGCAACGCCGGAAAACGCCAGGTGAAAAAAGCGAAACTCGCTATGGCGGAAAACGGCGGCGGCGCTTTGGGCACTGAAGAGGCGGCTATGGGTATACATATTCTGGAAGCGCCATCCCGTTAAATGATACGGAAAGATCAATCATTTGATTCGTGAAAATCAAATTTTCCTAACGAAGTTTAGGGAAATTTGTAAGTTAATGAGACCCAAGCTTCAGAAACATAGTGCACTTAAGTTTGCAGGTCGAATTATCCCGCAATTACTTTGTTTTTGATACACCTTTTTATACGCGCAAGGTTGTCCACACTCTTTAATAAGAGTTGAGGACTTAAGCTTATATCTTGACAGGAAAAATGTTAGAAAAGGGGGTAGTATGGACAAAACAACGGTAATGGGTTCATCTCAGGTTACATTTGACACACTTACAGAATCGGACAAAGGTCGGGAAAAGCAGGAGGTCTCTTTGCAAACCGGCGATTGGACGGAAGTAGAGAAAACCATTTTCCAACGCCGCAGTGTACGCTGGTACAAATCCGATCAGGTGCCGGAGAATTTGGTCCGCAGGGTTCTTGAAGCTGGCCGTTACGCTCCTTCAGCCGGGAACTGCCAACCCTGGAAATTTATTGTAATCAGGGACAAGGCTATCCTGGAAGAAATGGAGCGCGATGTTCAACGAACCTGCAAACTTTTCCGTTTCTTCCTGGATTTTCGGCGACGGGGCCCGATGGGCTGGCTCGGTTGGTTTTATAGTCAGATATCTATTCGTATAATGCCTCACGAGCTTCATCCCATTCCTATGGGAGCCATCTTCCTGATAGCAGAGGGTAAATTAAAGCTCTTTCACGGCGCCCCAACTGTAATCATGATTTTAAAAGACAAACGCGGGGTCAGTAATCCGGATCTCGATTGCGGTATCTGCGGCCAAAATATGGTGCTCGCCGCCCGCAGTTTGGGGTTATCCACGTGCTGGATAGGTTTTGTCTCCGCGCTGATGAAATCCTATGTCCGTTTCAAATGGCTGAAGCGCCTGAATATTTCTTATCCGTATCAGTTGGTGGAAGGTATTGCTCTGGGTTATGCCAAGGGCAATCCTAATAATATTGTAGAGCGTGAACTTCACGAGATCGCCTGGTATGAAAACGGCGAGAGAAACATTACCTATTAAGGAGGAAGCCATGTCAAAGATTAGCCTCATGGAACGTTTGAGAATACCAACATATGACAATGAAAAATACGCCCATACGGGAAGTGTAAAAATTGACCATACCAAATGCAACGGTTGCGGCATGTGCGTTACCATTTGTCCCGGTAAGGCCATCTATATCGAATGGAATGAAAAAGATAAAACGAAAAAGGCCAAAATGGAAACGGAATTTCCTCAGTGCATGTCATGCAACGATTGCGCCGCCATGTGTGAACGCGGGGCCATCACAGTAAGCACGACCTATGATTTCGGCTATCACTTTAAAATATTGGATCGCAGTGGACTGAAGCCGCCACGCAAGTTTAAAGAAAAAAGCTAAGGAGAGGATGCATGAGTGAAGCCAGTTTAAAAAATAAAATTCAGATGGCCAAGCTAGTTTTTAGGGTTGCTCGGTCAATAGCCATTTTTTTGAAAGAAGAATGGCGCCGTGGTACTTTGATGACAAATTTGAAAGGTCTTTCGTCGCAGGATATCGTGGAAGATATGTCCTGGGCCGACCTTCTGGAAGAACGTGCCGGTATGGTTCCGGATAAGACCTTTCTGATGTACAAAAACGAACACTTTACTTACGCCCAGATGGATGACAATGCCAATCGCGTAGCCAATTTTCTTTTGAACCATGGCGCCGGCAAGGGAATGGGTATAGCGTTATTTATGAAGAATTCTCCGCGTTTTTTGGATATCTTCTTCGGGGCTCAAAAGATAGGAATGTATCTTGTGCCGCTTAATCCGGAACTCAAAGGTGATAATCTTCAATATGTCATCGAACACAGCGATGTTAGTTTTCTGGCCTTGGATGCCGAACTTCTGGGCGGGTTTACACCCATCGCCTCATCCTTGAAACTCAAAGGAGTTATCGTTGATGATATCGAGGAAGAGAGCAAGGGGTTTGCTCTGCCTTCCAATGTTATCCGGCTTTCGGATGCGTACGCGCCCGGAATATCCACCGTAAAACCCGCGGTTGGTTACAACAAGCAGGACATGTGTCTTATCATGTACACTTCGGGAACTTCGGGACGGCGTAAGGGTGTCGTGTACCGCTATTACAACACCTCGGTCAAGAAGCTTTGCTTCATGAGCAACATTATCCTTGATGAAGATGCTATCTATTATACACCGCTTGCACTTATCCATGGCAACGCCATATTCCTGACCGTAAGCGTGGCCATGGGCGTCAAGGCAACAGTGGCGCTTTCGCGCAAGTTCTCAGCCAGTAAGTTCTGGGAAGAGGTACGCTCCTTCAATGCCACAGCCTTTAATACTTTAGGTTCCATGATACCGATCCTGATGAAACAACCACCACAGACTAATGATGCCGACAACAAGGTGCGTTTCGTGCTTTCCGCCGCCTGTCCTGCGGAGATGTGGGGGCCATTTGAAAAACGCTTCGGCGTGAAAATATATGAAGGGTACGGAGCTGTGGACGGCGGAGGCAAAGGCATCATGAATTTCGGTACCGCGCCGGTTGGTTCTCTGGGAAAACCAATGCCCGGTGTGGGAACTCTGCGTCTCGTTGATTCGCAGGGCAAGGATGTTCCCGTTGGCGTGCCCGGCGAATTGATCTTCAAGGTTAGCGGTAAGGGCGGCAAGGTGGAGTACTACAAGAACACGGACGCCACCAACGAAAAAGTTCATGACGGCTGGCTCTATACCGGAGATCTGGTGCGCAGGGATAAGGAAGGTTTCCTCTATTTTGTTGGCCGCAATACCGAATCCATGCGCCGCGGCGGTGAAAATGTCAGCGCCTACGAGGTTGAACATGCCATCATGGAACATCCAGCCGTGGAGGATGTGGCTGTATATGCCGTACCTTCGGAATTGGCTGAAGATGAAATCATGGCTTCTGTCAAATTGGTACAGGGCCAGACAGTTAAGCCGCAGGAACTGGTTTCCTTTATGCAGGAAAAACTCGAACGTTTCGCTGTCCCTCGCTATATCCGCTTTGTGGATGAATTTCCCATGACCAATACTCACCGTATTATAAAGAAAGAACTCGAAAAGATAGGCATTACCAGTGATACTTTTGACGCTCAGAAAAACAAAGAATAAGCATTATACCCACGTATGGCGATAAAAAACATATGCGGCTTTTTTCGATTAGAGCCTCCTTATATAAATACAAGGAGGGTGCAGTTTTGATGATTGTAATGAAGTTACCAGTCAATCCAGAAGGGAGGAATTATGATAACACCCAAGGAAAATAAATCTTTGTTGGACCGTGAACCGAGTTTTGAGGACAGCTTGTGCAGTTTGCAGGCTATGCCGAGACTACCCAAAGGTATGTTGCAAGAAACCAAAAATGCCATCGCTTTAGCCAGGAAGTTCAGTGATGAAGTGATCAGGCCCTTGGCGCTGGAAGTGGACCTCCAGACGCACGCCGATCCTGAGTATCTGCCCTGGGATCTGGTAAAAAAAGGCAACGAATGGGGTTTCTACACCATGTTCATTCCCAGACTCTTCGGCGGTCAAGGGTTTAATATGCCGGCGAGCTCTTATGTAGTCGAAGAGCTTTCCTCAGCCTGCGTCGGCATCGCCAATGTACTCCTCGTTCACTATCTGGGCGTGGCCGGGATTTTGGCCTCCTGGAACGTTGGGCTGGCCAACCGGGTCTTCCGGGAGGTGGCTGAAGGTGAGAAGACCGGCAAGCCCTGTCTCATCTCACTGGCCATCACCGAACCCGGTGCAGGCACGGATGTTGAAGAAAACGAGCTAATCGACCGGGCACGCCTGAATTGCTATGCCGAGAAGGTCAAGGGCGGGTATATCGTCAACGGTAATAAGATCTTTATATCCATGGGGCATGTTTCGACCTGGTGTTGTCTTATCGCCTACACCGATCTGAAGAAGCCCTCGGAAAACACCGTGGCGTTTGCGGTCAAGACCGGCACTAAGGGTTTTTCCTTCGGCAAACACGAAGACAAGATGGGCCAGCGGGTCTGTCCGGCAAGTGAACTAATCTTTGAGGACTGCTTCATCCCGGATGAATGCGTGTTGGCCGATTCTCAAAGTTTGAAAGCGTCAGGCGAGCGGACGTTGAGGGAGGTTGTGGAACAATACATCCAGTATGTGGTCGAAGTCACCAGGCCCGCTGTGGGGGGCTTTGGCACTGGTGTGGCCAGAGGGGCCTATGAAACGGCCCTCAAGTTTGCCAGCGAGAACGCGGTGGACGGAAAGCTGCTTATTAATCATGAGTGGGCCCAGGTCATGTTGGCGGATATGTATAAGAATATCGTCATCGGCCGGCTCAGTTATGCCGAGGCCAACTATGCCAACGGGCTGCCGGGGGGGATCTACAACATTCTCCAAATGAAACTGATTTATTATTATCTGAAATACGTACCGAAAGTCATCTTAGATCGCATCGTAAGCCCGCTCTTAGGCTTGAAAATAACGCCGTGGATCTTTCGCAAGTTATTCGTGGATGGCCAATCCATGAAAGAGCAGCGGCGTTGTTCCGGTTGGGCGTCTCTGGCCAAGATCGTGGGAACTGATATGGGCGTGAAGAATAGTCAGATGGCCTTGGAGATGATGGGTCAGACCGGCTTGAGGCATGAGTGTGGTGCGGAGAAGTTCCTGCGAGATTCCAAGCTCCTGCAGATCTATGAGGGTTCCAATCAATTGAACCGTATAAATCTTTTCGCCACCCTGATTGCCCGTTCCTTTCCGCAGGCCCGGGTATTTGAAGAATAGGAGGAGGTAACAATGCTGACGACGATAAAATGCGAACTAAAGTCTTTTGAAGATCTGGCGCGCAGTTTCGCGGCCAAAGAGCTCACCACCAATCGGGAAGCCAACGACCGCTACCCCTTTGGACCGTTTTTTGATTCCGTAGTAGCCAAGGCACACGAAGTTGGACTGCTGGGTGCCACTCTGCCTGAAGAATGCGGCGGCATCGGTCAGGGAATAAGCGCTCTGTGCATTATTCTCGACCATATATGCGCGGTGGATGCCAGCCTGGGAGGCATTATTTTTGCAAACGCCCTGTCGCAGGAAATTATGTTGTCTGCGGGGAATAAAGATCTCCTCGCGGGTATTATGGGAGGAGCAAACGATGCCCGGTCGGCTTTGATTGCCTGTTCTGCCTTTTGCAATCCTGCCGAAACCAGTCCCACGCTCGAGGCCATTAAAATTAAGGATAATTATATCCTCAACGGCGCCATTGAGTATGTTGTTCTGGGCGGTCTTTCCGGCCATGCTTTGGTGCCGGCGCGCATTAAGGGTCAGGAAGGCTATACCTTCTTCCTTATTGATCTGGCGGATAAGGGACTTACCAAAGGCGCGCCTATATTCAGTCTGGGGTTGCATGCCTGTCCTGCTGTGGATTTGGCTATGGTTGGAGTTGAAGGCACTCTGATTGGTCAGGAAGGCGGCGGCGCAAAATGTTTCGATCAGGCTTCAGACCGCATGCACTCAGCCGTTGCCGCCATGCAGTGCGGTATAATGAGGGGATCTTTTCAGGAAGCCCTGGCCTACAGTCAGGAGCGTTTCCAGGGCGGTTGGGAAATAATCAACTGGTCGGCTTTGCGTATGCTGCTGGGCGAGATGGTTGTAAAGGTCAAAATCGCTGAGATGGTCGTATCCGAGGCAGCACTGGCAGTGGAAGAACAGGAACCGCAGTGGAATATTTCTACACGGGCGGCAGCCCTGCATCTGTCAGAGTTGGCCTGCAAGCTGACCACGGACGGGATTCAGGTTTTGGGCGGTAACGGATACATGAAGGACTACGGCCAGGAAAAACGCTTCCGGGATGCCAAACATGTGCAGGCATTTCTGGGACTCGCGCCAATGCGTAAACTCGGACTGGTGAGCGCTATAGTCAAAGGATAAGTAAATAATCTATCCACCCTGCTCTCTGAATAATTTACAGGAAAAGGTACGGGTTCGCTCTGGAACTTCGTGGCGATTAAATAGAACAGATAGTTTCTGCGGATTAAATAGTTGAAATCACGGGTATGAACCCCAAAGCAAGCTGCGGGAAACATATATAGTCCCGCTTATCTTCGCACGTGGGATAATTCGTCCAGCAAGTTTCAGCGCGCTTCGCTTCTGAAACTTGGGTCTCATTAAATTGGAGTTTTACGAATAAAACTCTAAGGAGTATATATTAACTATGAGTAATGCAGTCATAACTGGAGCGGGATCCGGATTCGGAAGAGCCTTGGCACTTACCCTGGCAAAGCGGGGTGGATGGAAGATACTCATCGCGGATATTAACCGCGCCGGTATGGAAGAAACTCTGGCCATGGTGCGCAAAGCCGGCGGGGAAGGCGAAGTTTTTGAATGCGACGTATCCAAACCAGAAAATGTTCAAAGCATGTCGGATTATGCTTTTTCTGACGGGAAGAGAGTGGATCTGCTGATTAATAATGCCGGCGTGGTATCCTGCGGGTTTGTCGGTGATATTCCTCTGGAAAATTGGATCTGGTGTGTAGGCATTAATTTCTGGGGCATGCTCTACGGGTGCCACAGCTTTATTCCGGGCATGAAAGCTCAGGGCGGAGGACATATTATCAATGTCGCTTCCAGCGCCGGATTATTCTCTTTGATGGAAATGGGTCCTTACAATGTCACGAAAGCCGCCGTTATTTCGCTTTCGGAAACCATGCGGCAAGAACTGGTGCCACACAAAATCGGTGTGACCGTTTCCTGTCCGATGTTTTTTAACACCCACCTTCTGGACAATATGCGATATCAGGACCAGTTCCAAAATGAATTCGCGCACTCAGCTTTTGAGCATGGCCGAATGAGTGCCGAAGAAGTCGCCCAGAGAACCATCAGGGCGTATGAAAAGAACATACTCTACGTAATTCCTCAATTCACAGGGAAATACTATTGGATATTAAAACGCTTATCGCCCAGTATTTTTTATGGCGTCATTTCTTACGCGGTGAAAAAAGGTTATAGTGAAAAACTGGCCCTTTTTTTGACACGCATAGGTATGATGTAAAAGCAATGCAAGGAATTACCAAATTCCGATAATTCGCGATTAGGCTTGTAAAATTAACGATGCATTTTTACTTGGCAAATATTTTCTTGACAAAAGGCTATTTAAAAATTTAATAAAACTATGAAAAATGAGCCGGGCGAATCGCGCCCGTAACGGCGGTTTTAACGGCTGATTCCACAAGAGAAAGGAGATAGTTTCGTGAAAGGGGAAAATAGATGTTTGGGGTTATCATTGGTTCTTGTCTTTGCTTTACTTGTTAGTATAAGTTTTGCAAATCTTGTCATGGCGGAGAGTAGTTTGTCTTTTAAAATCGGAGTTGTCGACATTAATAAAATCATGAGAGAATCAAAAGCCGCAAAGAACGCCCGTGCAATCTACCAGAAGGACTTGGAATCCAAGAAAGCTATAATCAAAGAGAAGAGAGATAGAGTCGCGAATCTGGAGAAAGATGTGAAGAACACAAATCAGAAATCTCCTGCCTGGAAAGAAAAAAGTGAAAAATTGGCGCAGGAATTCAAGGAATTGAAACGTCTGGGGAGCGATCTTGATGAACAATTGAAGAAGAAAGATGCCGAACTTACTCAGAAAATCTTTGTTGATATCCAGCAAATTATAAATAAACTTATGAGTAGTGAAAATTATTCGCTCATCATGGAGAAAAAATCTCTTTTGGCCGCCAGTGATGGTCTTGATATAACGGACAAGATCATTAAAATTTATGACGCGCAGAGATAATAAGTTCCGTTAGTAAGTAAATAAAAGGGGCTCCGGGCAAAAACCCGGGGCCTTTCCTTTTATAATTGACTTAAAAACAATTTTGCAAATTTAATATAAATACATTAAAGTTAAATAATAGGATTCATCAATTATCAGGAAGGATGGTTAAAACATGGCTGCTTTTGCTGAGTATGATCAATACGACGGGTTGGGATTGGCAAAACTTGTGCGGGGGAAGGAAATTTCCCCGATTGAGCTTTGCGAAGAAGCGATAAGCCGTATTGAAAAATTGAATCCAATCGTCAACGCGGTGGTAACTACTATGTTCGATATCGGACGCAACGCCGCAAAAACGCTTCTGCCGGATGGGCCTTTCACCGGAGTTCCTTTTCTTTTAAAAGATTTAATAAGCTCTTATGCCGGAGTTAAATTGACAAGCGGCTGCCGCGCTTATAAGGATTATATTCCCGATTATGACAGCGAAATGGTAAAACGCTTCAGGAAAACCGGTTTGATTACGCTGGGAAAAACCAACACCCCCGAATTCGGTTTGATGGGAATAACCGAGCCGGAATTGTTTGGCCCGACGCGCAATCCGTGGAATATTGAACACACTCCCGGCGGATCAAGCGGAGGCTCTGCCGCGGCTGTGGCTTCCGGAATGGTGCCTCTGGCGTCAGGCGGCGATGGTGGAGGCTCTATCCGCATTCCGGCGGCTTTTTGCGCGCTGTTCGGCTTAAAACCAACCCGGGGACGCACTCCGACAGGGCCGAAATTGGGAGAACTTTGGCAGGGCGCGGCTGTGGAACATGTGCTGACAAGATCGGTGCGGGACTGCGCCGCGATGCTGGATGCCATTAGCGGCGCCGATGCCGGCGCGCCGTATATAATCAAAACACCGGAAAGGCCCTACGCCGAAGAAATAAATCGTGACCCCGGCTCATTGAGAATCGCTTTTAACACGGAATCTCCCTTGGGCACGGGAACACATGAGTATTGCAGAGAAGCTGTCCATAAGACAGCCAAACTGCTACAAGATTTGGGGCACAAGGTGGAAGAGGCGAAGCCGGAAATAGACGGCGTTAAACTGGCCAACACCTATTTCACTCTTTATTTCGGAGAAATTGCCGCCGAAATCGAATTAGCGAAATCTTTATTGAAGAAAAAAATCGGCCGAAGGGATTTTGAAATCACCACATGGTTTTTCGGCAAGCTCGGTCATTGTTGCAGTGCTAAAGATTTCGTTCAGGCCATACGACAGTGGGATATAGCCGCAAGAGCAATGGGGCAATTCCATCTCAAGTACGATTTGTATCTTACTCCAACGGTGGCGTTCCCGCCGGCAAAAATTGGTGAGCTTTTGCCGAAGTCATACGAAAAGGCCGCTATGGAGATAATAAGTTCTCTTAATCTCGGCTCTTTGGCCAAGGCTACCGGGTTAGTAAACAAGATAGCGATACAGACTCTTGCCAAAACACCATTTACCCAATTAGCAAATTTCACCGGTCAGCCGGCGATAAGCGTGCCTTTGCACTGGGATAAAAACGGTATGCCCTGCGGCGTACAGTTTATCGCGCCTTCCGGCGATGAAGCCACCCTGTTCCGTCTCGCGGCGCAGCTGGAAAAAGCTAAACCATGGTTTAATCAACGCCCTTCACTGCAAATCTGATAAAAACCAAAGCAAAAACGGCTGGTATTTTCCTGAGTAATCGGATAGGAAGAACCCAGTTGTAAAATTACAAGTTAGCCCTTTGTGGACGTTTTGCGTTTTAAATCAAGGGCAATAGGAGTTTATTATGTCTTCAGAAAAAAACATTTCCCGGTTCCGCGGCGCGTCCCAATATGTTTTAGACGATGAACTGGCAAAAATCGTAAATGTTTCCATGGTTCTGGAAATGCCTCTCCTGCTCAAGGGCGAACCGGGCACGGGTAAAACCATGCTGGCTCATGCCATTGCGGAGAGCCTGCAAATGCCGCTGATTGTTTTGAACGTCAAATCAAGTATGAAGCTTATAGAAGCGCTTTACCAGTATGACACCCTGACCCGTCTCAATGACAGTCGCTTCGGCGATTCCCAGCGGGATGTGAGCGACATAGAAGCTTATATCAAAATGGGTAAAATCGGTCAGGCTTTTACAGCCGAGAACAGGACCATTCTCCTAATCGATGAGATTGACAAGGCCGACACCGACTTTCAGGATGATATGCTCGATGTCCTCGATCAGATGCAGTTTGACATTATTGAAATAGACAAGACCATCAAAGCAAAACATCGTCCCGTTATTGTCATTACCTCCAACGCCAAGAAGGATCTTTCAGATCCGTTCCTCGGACGATGTAATTTTCATCATATCGCTTTTCCCGATCCCGACATGATGCGCCTTATTGTGGATGTTCATTTTCCCAGACTAGACGAAGAACTGGTTAATGTCTGCATCAACACGTTTTACCGTCTACGGGAACTGCGGGGGATTGAGAAGAAACCGGCGACGCGGGAATTAATCAACTGGATTCGCGCCCTGAAAAGCGATCCCGATTTCAAGCCTAAAACACTCAATCAGGGGAGGGTGCCTTTTCTGGGAATTCTGTTCAAGAAAAGCGCCGACCTTCATCAGGCAATCCAGCAGGTAGGCAAATCACGCGGTTGAGGTTTTATGCTAAGTTGCTTTCCAACACTAGAATATAAATGATTGAAAGCTTACTTAGCATTATACCAGATCAATCAACTATTTAATTTCTGATAGTTAATGGGTATAAATCATGTTTGTTGATTTTTTCTATACGCTGAGAGACAGGGGGGTTCCCGTCACACCGACTTCTTTTCTGCGTCTGCAGAAAGCAATGAATAAAGGTTTAGTTCATTCTCTTGACGAATTTTACACTGTTGCCCGCACCATCCTTGTGAAGAGCGAACGCTACTTCGATACTTACGACCAGATATTCGCCCATCATTTTAAAAACGCATCTATTGAAGATCCGACCACGGTGGAGTTGACGGAAATAGTCCGATCCATGCTGGAGGAGTGGCTGAAAAATCCTGAGGAAATGACTGATATTCTTGGCATCGATAAAGAACAGCTCAAGAAAATGAAGCCTGAAGAACTGATTCAATATTTTCTTGATCGCCTGAAGGACCAGACCGAGGCGCACCACGGCGGCAATAAATGGATTGGCACGAAAGGAACTTCACCAACAGGGCACTCGGGAAATCATCCGGGAGGAATGCGCGTCGGCGGAGTTTCGAAAAATCATTCGGCAATCAAGGTCGCCATGGAGAGGCGTTACAGGGATTATTCGCAGGAAGGACCTCTGACACAGTTTCAAATGGGCGAGGCAATGAAAAGACTTCGGCGCATGGCTCCGACCGGGCCGAAAGATATTGTAAATATTGATAAGACCATCTATGAAACCATGCGCAACGCGGGTGAAATTGAAATTATTTTCGACCGCCGTCTGGCTGACCGTCTAAAAGTTATACTCCTAATTGATAACGGCGGCTGGTCCATGGATCCTTATATCGATGTCGTCCAGACTCTTTTTCATTACGCCAGTTCCCAGTTTAAAGATTTGAAAATTTATTTTTTCCACAACACTATCTATGGCCGCGTCTGGGCTGATCCGCAGAGATATTACAAGCCGGAAGACGTTGACGATTTCGTTCGCCGCGATCCGGAGACACGCATAATTATCGTGGGAGACGCAAGCATGGCCCCCTACGAACTGACTCACGCTAATGGTGCTATTTATCTAGATGTTAAACCATCCGGCACCAGCATTGAACGCCTGCGATTTCTGGCCAGAACATTTCGCCATTGCGCTTGGTTGAATCCCACGCCTTTCCATCAATGGGATTTAAGCTGGACTACAGAGGCTATCCGGCAGGTTTTCCCCATGTTCGAACTGACTCTCGACGGCTTGGAAAAAGCGGTACAGCACTTAACTTCCACAAGAAAATAATCAAAATTAAACCGAACTCCACATCGGTGGTCCATATTTCATTGACATACAAAAGATACTTCTTTATATATTTCCATCATAAAAAAGGAAGTTATTATTAAAAAAGATGCTGCATATAGTCGGAATAGATATCGGATCAGTCGCGCTCTCTGTTGTCGTGATTGATGAAAATGGCTCGGAGATCAACTCATTCTACCAGTTTCATCAGGGCGCCATCGCCGACACCTTGCGACGGATGCTTGAAGGCCTTGACATTTCTCGGATCGGCGGCATTGCTATGACGCTGTCAGGACCTGATATTCTGCAAAACGTTCAGCGATATGACACCCAGATCGCCATGATTGCTGCCGTGAAAAAATATCATGCCGAAATCGGCAGTATTTTATTTGTCGGCGGTGAAAATTTTGGCCTAATTACCTTTAACGAACAGGGTGATTATGAACGCTTCCGGTCAAACTCCTCTTGCGCCGCAGGAACCGGCAGCTTTCTGGATCAGCAGGCCAAACGGCTTAATCTCAAAAGCATCGAAACGCTCAGCAATGTCGCGTTTTGCAATCAGAGCAACACGCCGAAGATAGCCACGCGTTGCGCCGTGTTTGCCAAAACCGATTTGATTCACGCCCAGCAGGAAGGTTATTCAATCGGGCAGATCAGCGATGGGCTGTGCGAAGGTCTGGCTAAAAACGTGATTGACACACTCATCCCCGATTCGAAGATACACACCCCACTGATTCTGGCAGGCGGCGTTTCCATGAATTCCGCTGTGGTAAAGCATTTCCGCAACCTTTTACAGGCCAAACCAATCATCGGTGAACACAGTCATCTCTATGGCGCGATCGGCGCAGCCCTGCTGTACTTGGAAGAAACAACACCCGTGCCATTGAGAGCAGATAGTTGGGATGAGCTTTTCATTAAGGAAAACAAAGAAAAGACTTACGGCTATCCGCCGATGCAACTGACACTTTCGAATTACCCGGAATTTTCTACCGCAGCCAGTTATATGTATAAACCCGGCAACAACCATACTGCCATTGAAGTGGATATTTACAAACCCCTGCAAAATAAGCAGACAGTCTATCTGGGCATTGACATCGGTTCGACCAGCACCAAAGCTGTTTTGATCAACAGCCAACACGAAGTGCTCATTGGTCTTTACACGCAGACCTCGGGTCAACCCGTCACAGCAGTGCAGGCTCTTTTTGAGGCTATCGAAAACATAAGCAAAGAACATTCCTGTGAATTTATTTTTGACGGCGTCGGCGCCACCGGATCAGGCCGCAAATTCATCGGCCGCATCATTAATGCCGATTTGATTATTGACGAAATCACCGCGCACGCGCGCGCCGCTTATGAACTCAACAACAAAGCGGACACGATTATCGAAATCGGCGGCCAGGACGCCAAATTCACCACCATGCAAAATGGCATGGTCACCTCCTCTGTTATGAACAATGTCTGCGCCGCGGGCACCGGCAGTTTCATTGAAGAGCAAGCCGTAAAACTCGGTGTGAGCCTTTCCGACTATGCCGGGCGCGCCATCAATACGCCGTCGCCCGTTTCCAGTGATCGCTGCACCGTTTTCATGGAACGGGATATCAACAATTATCTGACGGAAGGATACACTGTTGATGAAGTGCTGGCCAGCGTTCTGCATTCAGTGTGCGAAAATTATCTGGCCAAAGTCTCGGTGGAGGCCAGCATCGGACAAAATGTATGCTTTCAGGGCGCTACAGCACGCAATCAGGCACTGATTGCCGCCTTTGAGCATCGCCTGAATAAACCCATTTTTGTCTCCCAATTCTGTCACTTGACCGGCGCGCTGGGCAGCGCGCTTATTCTGGCGGAAACCGCCGTGAAAGATTCCGCTTTCCGCGGCCTGTCGCTCTATTTAGAAAATATTCCGGTGGAAAATGAAATCTGCGAACTATGCAACAACAACTGTAAGATCAACAAAGTTACCGTCCAGGGAGAAACGGTGGCCTTCGGATTTCTCTGCGGACGAGATTACGACACCAAACATTACGTCGGTTCAACCAAAAAGAACTATGACCTGATCAAAGAACGAAACCTTGTATTTCCACTGGCCAAAAAGGCCGCCAACTTCAAAAAGTCCGTCAAGATCGGGATTCCCCATGCCCTGTATCTGGCCGAAGAGATGCCGCTCTGGAAACATTTTTTCGCCACCCTTGGCGTGGAAACCATCACGTCGGAGGGCTTAAAGAACGCGATCAAGTCCGGCAAAAAGATGGCGGGGGCGGAATTCTGCGCGCCTATGAACGCCTTCTTCGGTCATGTGCAATATCTGGCCGACAAATGCGATTACATATTTTTGCCTGTGTATCTGGAAGCCTCCAAGCAAAAAAATGAGGATTACCGCTACTACTGTTATTATACTCAGTATGCGGCCACACTTTCGGCGGGCATGAAAAGCCTGCGCCTGAAAAATAAAACCATCATGCCGGTCATCGATCATCACTCCTTTCAATCGCGCATTGAACTATTTTCTATCCTGAAGTCGATCTTGAATACCGGTTACTGGGAAATTTATAACGCCTATGAAGCAGCGCTTTCCTTTTATTCCGAAGGCCGTGAAAACCTTCTTAACGTCTATCAGAGAGAGAAGCCTGATGCGGGAAAGATCAGTGTGGCGCTTTTAGGCAGACCATACGCCATCATGCAAAACTCGATGAATAAAGGCATACCGGACATCTTCAGCGCACTCAATATCAAAACATTTTATCAGGACATGCTGCCAGTGGATCATGAAGATTTGTCCGAAATTGACCCTCTGCTCAGGAGGATGCACTGGAATTATGCCGCGCAAATTTTAAAGGCCGCGCTTTATATCGCCCGCGCACCCGGTCTTTATCCGGTTTATGTGACATCGTTCAAGTGCAGTCCCGATTCCTTCGCTCTGGAATATTTTAAACGCATCATGGATAAATACAGCAAACCTTACTTGATCCTCGAACTCGACGAACACGATTCCAACGTCGGTTATGAAACCCGCATCGAGGCGGCCATACGCTCATTTGACAATCACCATAAGAACAAAAACCTTCGCCTGATTTCGTCGCGCGCGCTCCCGCTCAATTCGGAGAACACTTCTAAGATCAAAGACAAGACACTGCTTTTTCCCTGTTTTGATCCCATCAACTCCAAACTGCTGGAAGCGGTGTTTATCAAAGAAGGCATCGACGCGCGGATGGTGCCGCTCACTGAAAAAATTATTCAGCATGGCCTACGCACCAATACCGGACAATGCCTGCCTGTAAACCTGATGGTCGGGAGCTATATGGACTATATCGAAGAAAACCTTCTGGACCCAGCCCAGACCGTAGGATGGTGTTTTGACAGCCACGTGGCCTGTAACATCCGGTTGTATCCGCAATTTATGAAAAGCATCATGGAAGCCGCAGGCCACGGCATGGAGAAAGTGGATATGTATGTCGGCAGCATATCGCTTAGCGACATTTCCATGCAGGCTTCCATCGAAGCCTATTTCGCTCACATGTTCGGCGGCATGCTGCGCAAAGTCGGCTGTAAAATTCGTCCCTATGAAAAAGAAAAAGGCATGACGGATAAGTTAATCGCCCAGTCGGTGAACATACTTTACAACACGCTGCTGGGCGGTAGAAATAAGGATGACGATCTGACCAAAGTAATCAACCTGTTCAAAAAAATAGAAACCGTCCCCGGACACCGTCCAAAAGTCGCCATCTTCGGCGACATGTATGCACGCGACAATGATGTGTTTAATCAGAATTTAATTCACTGCATCGAGGAATACGGCGGCGAAGTCATCACCACTCCGTTTAATGAATTTGCCAAACTCATTGCCAGCCCATACATGCGTCGCTGGTTTCTGGAAGGCGAATTCATGGATGTTCTCGTTACGAAAACGCTCATCGCGCTCGTAAACCAGCTGGAGAAAAGTTATTATAAAATATTCAACGAATTACTGAAAGAACCGTCTTTGTCCACAGCCATCGACTACAATACAATCTACGATAAATATGATGTAACCGTACAGCATTTCGGCGAGTCCACCGACAATCTGTTGAAAATTTCCGCACTGATGGAGCACTACCCTGACATATCGCTTTTTGTGCAGACCAATCCCGCTTTCTGCTGTGCCGGTCTGGTTACTGAAGCCATGGCCTCGCGCATTGAGGAATACACAGGCGTTCCCATTGTCACCCTTAATTACGATGGTACCGGGAAGAATATAAATTCTAAAATCAGTCCGTATATAAAATTTCCGCGACGAAAAACCATAGCGGTTAATAACCAGGTCAAGGCCAGATAATCACGGGTATCGATGAGACCCGCCGTCATTACTCTCCCTGATGCATGAAGCCCACCTCATGTTTTGGGATTAATATTCTTTTGACATAGAAGACCGAAATAACTATAATTCGTTCGCGAAACGAAAGTTCTTATCAAAAAAACGTTGCAGTAAAAAAGTGTCAAGGTGTGGAGTTCTTCTACTAAATAAACTAATGATTAATAATAGAGGTTGAAAGAGTTAAAATGAAAACTATAGCTATAATAGCACATGATGGAAAGAAAGCGGAAATGGTTGCCTTTGTAAAAGACCATTTAGAGATACTAAAAAGATATAAATTAGTTGCTACAGGTTCCACCGGCAGTCATATTGAGAAAACAGGGCTCAAAGTGGAGAAAAAAAATTCAGGTCCTCTTGGCGGCGATGCCCAGATTGCTTCAGATGTAGTTGATGGAAAAGTTCAGGCGGTTATATTTTTGCGTGACCCATTAGGAAATCACCCGCATGATCCGGATATTTTTATGCTGATGCGTATATGTGATGTTCATAACATTCCATTGGCAACCAATACGGCTACGGCATATTTAATTATTAAATCATTAGAAGAATAATGAGACTAGCTGAAAACGAACGAAGTGAAGTTTGTCCCTGCCACCTGAAGGTAGCGGGATAATTCTCTCTAAGATTTTCCGATCACTACGTTTCGGAAAATCCAGGCTCATTAAAGCGTTGGTCAAATTATCCCGCAAAGCGGAGGGTAATATATCCGTGGTCGTGAAACTCCAGTTTCCATTTTGAAGTGAAACGGGCGACAACAACAAGGATTAAAATGAAAGTATCATATAAAGCCGCGCTTATATCCGCATTCGTATTTCCTGGTGCGGGGCAATTCTATTTAAAAAAATATTGGAGGGGTTTGATTATCATGTTTCTTGTTGCTACCGGCTTAGGTTACATCATTTGGTCGGCCACAATAGCCGCACTCAGTATCATTGATAACGCCGTCGTTAAGTTGCAGGGCGGCACCACAAACCTGCAAGAGCTATCAACCGTTGCCGGATCAAAAATGTCAAACACAGATCCTTATCATGACGCTGTTTTATTCGTTATTGTTTGTTTTTGGATATTTTCTATCGTAGATGCCTATATAATCGGAAAAGAGAGAGAAGTTCAGGACGAAAAAACTTCTCAATTGTAATTCCTTTCCTGCAAAATCCTTTATTTTTTGCAATCACTATTTCATTAGTGAAACTTAATGAGACTCGCTGAAAACGAACGAAGTGAAGTTTGTCCCTGCCACCTGAAGGTGGCGGGATAATTCGCTCTAAGATTTTCCGATCACTACGTTTCGGCGCAGTGCCCTTTGGGTAAAAATCCAGGCTCATTGAAGCGTTAGTCGAATTATCCCAGGAGCGAAGCTATGCGATCTTAATGACACCATATTCTGAAAACAAAGTACATACCCTGAAAGGCATCTACAACCGAAGCTTGAAGGTCGAATCAATAACATTCGCTAAAAATGAGTGAAACGAAATTTGAAGCGCAAATAGAAATGATCTAGCAAAGAGGAGGATATTATATCCAAAGCTTGCTTTGGGGTATAATATTCGTGGTTGACATAAAATTACAAATTCCCTAAACTATCGTCCATCAGAAACAATGCCTTACCCCAAAACTATCAGATGCGAATATGAGCTTACACTAGCAAAAAGTTGATAAAAAGTTTCCAGATTTAACAATTTACATGTAAGAATGTTCATACGTGCTCATCGTTTTAGTAATGAAATAAATAAGGAAATAAATACTAATGATGACAACTACTGATAGTAGTAAAAAGAATGATGAGAAAAGAGAACTAACGCCCGATGAATTAGCCAAAGCCAAGACCATCTGCGAGTTTGTTGTAAATCTTACAAAAGCCATTTCACGAAGTGGTTATTATGACGCCAGTCATCCGATTTCCCAAGAGGTGAAGCTGGGACTTTACGATGCTTTTATTAATGCGCTGGGTAGTTCTTCCGAAATCATGCTTACCTGTCATGAGGCCGGAGAAAAAGTTGATATCCATATCAGTGGGATTTTGGATGAACCATTTAATATAAGAAGATTAACTCAAGCGAACACTTCGGATTTATTTGTTCCGAAGCTCAAAGATTATTTCGAGCGGAAAAGTCTCAACAGCTTTGTAATAAAAAAACACATTACACCTGAACACTTTGAATCATTCATTGATGTCATGGGTGAGCCAATTGCTGATACTGCCGATAATTCAAAACTGGGAGAGTATCTAACCAAAGCTCTTATTGATCTAGGTATTAGCGAAGTATCAACGGTTTTCAAAAGTGATATAGTGCTTTCCAGGGGGAAGCTTCCATGGCGTGTATCGATAATATTGCGCCGTCTCGCGAAAGATCTGAAAGTAATCCCGCTGTTTCGTCTTGCCTCTGTTGATAAAATAAAAAGGATTAAAACACAAATTATAGATGACATTATAAGGCCTTTAAAGAACGCTGATTTGCTGCGAGACTTAATAGTTAACTGTGATATCATTGTAAGTTACCTCACACAATTATTTGAATATAACGAACTGGAACAGATGATCATCAATTCGTTGCCGGGAGATATAGTTGTACCTGTTTCGCAGGCTATTTTTGAAGTATACAAGGAAAGCAAGGACGAACTCCACCAGTCAGATCAAAAAGATTCAACACTTCAAGAGAGATGTAAGTATTTAGGAAAAATCCTCGATATAACATCGAAGCGAATTGTTTTCGAACAATTGCCTGACGCCGCAGATTTGTTTAAGCAATTATACGATCATGAAATTATTTCCTTTGATATGCTTCCCGAGGAAATTCAGTTTAATATAAAAACCAAGGAGCTGGCTGAATATGTCATATCGCACTGAGTTACTTTCAAATTTGCCTGATTCTATCTTTGAAGGTTCGGATGAAATATTTGCCGAAGAATACATAAACGCTGAAAAAGATGTACGGGAGAAAATGGATGAGATTCTCACGAAAATGACATCCATGTGTGTAAAAGTGCTTGGCGTCGTATTTGCTAAATGTAAGGAATCCAATGTTTTGAAAAGCGCAATCGATCTCGTATCAAAAAAAGGAGATTTGGCCAGAGAATGGTGCATAAAAATACTGGAAGAACAAAACCAGCCCGTGCCCATGTTGAACATTGCTTTACTGGTAATCATAAATGTTGGTCATAGCAAAGATATCGGCGCGGTTAGAAGGTATACAAAATATCCGAATCCGAGCATCAGAAACAAAGCTCTCGATGTGGCAGCAAAATTAAACAAAAAGGATGCGGAGGTTTTAATAATAGAAGCTTTGAACGATGAAGATGAAAAAGTTTGGAGCAACGCGGCGAATATAATAGACCGCGAATCATCACTATCTGAAGAATCCATCAATAAGATTTGTCTGTTCGTAAAGACAAAGTTACTGCAGAATAAAGATATAACAATCCAAGAGGCAAAACGTTTTGCCGGTCTAATAAGGGCGACTGGAAAATTAAATAATTACATTAATAAGGAGCCTTTAGAAGATGAAATTATAAGCATAACGTCAGATTTATTGAAGGGAAAGGGTGGACTTTTAAAATTTATTAAAGCAGATCCTAATAAAGAACAGTTGGAAATAATATATGCCTGCTTGTCTGCTCTGGGTAAAATAGGAGGAAATAAATCCAGAAAATATTTAAATACGCTCCCCCGTGTAAATTCCACGTTATCAAAGATTGCTCATGAAACAATAGAAGAATTGGACAAAAAAACTGTATAACGATGAAGATGAATTCTTTATTACAAGTATAAGGCAACAAGCACCTCAGCTTAAAGAAAAAACTAAAGAAGCATTGTCCAAAGCCAGCCAAGAAATAGAGAAAATATTACTGGTCCGAAGAAAGGAAAGCGAAAGAAGAACTTGTGACCGTCATCAAAAGTCATATTTACAAAGATTAATCAAAATTTCAATTCAGGGGCACACAATAGTTGCCTATGAATCATACACTAATCAATTACTTCCGACACCGATATTACACCCAACATTTTCGGTTAATATTTTATTGACATACAAGACCGAAATTTCTATACTTTCCGTCAACAACAAAAGGTCAAAGACAGACCCTTTTGGACGCTTTAATTCCATAATGCTTTCAGGAGAAAAATATGCCCTTTATCCAAATATTGCTTTTACACATGCCGGCGTGGCTGTTCTGCCTTCTTATGATTATTATCTACGTTACAATATCGATAACGGCCCTTCTTATTATTAGGAAATTTTATCCGCATTATAAATGCAAACTCCATAACGATATTGC
>JAPLJP010000098.1 GCA_026388535.1 Deltaproteobacteria bacterium
CAATTTCTTCGTATTCTTCCTTCGTAGGATGATATTGCTCTTTACATTTCTTGCAAAGAGTTCGAACGAGACGCTGGGCGAGAATCCCCAGCAAGGCATCCGCAAAATTAAGGGGGTCAATGCCCATATCCAAAAGGCGGACAACTGTTTCCGGAGCGCTGTTGGTGTGCAATGTGCTGAATACCAGATGACCGGTGAGTGATGCCTCAACGCCGATTTTTGCTGTTTCGAAATCGCGCATTTCACCGACCATGATGATGTCAGGATCGGCGCGTAAAAATGAACGCATGGCTGCCGCGAAATCAAAACCTATCTTGGGTTGTACCTGAACCTGGCGCAATCCATATTGCGTGATTTCCACGGGATCTTCCGCTGTCCATATTTTTCTGTCCGGCCGGTTAATGTGATGCAGGGCCGCATGTAATGTGGTTGTTTTCCCGGAACCGGTAGGGCCAACGCACAAAATCATTCCGTAAGGCTTGGAAATAATATTGGTCAGCTCATTGTAATTGCGCGGCAATAGAGCCATGCCTTCCAGCGGCATTGTTTCTCCTTTGGCTAAGATACGCATAACCACGTCTTCCACTCCGCCCTGGGTTGGAATTGTTGCCACGCGCAATTCAATTTCATCTCCTGTGTGACGCCTGAATTTAATCTTGCCGTCCTGGGGAAGTCTTTTTATAGTTATATCCAGATTGGACATAATTTTGATACGCGATATAATGGCGGCGCGGTAACTGAAAGGGACCGTTTGATAAAGAGCACAGTCTCCGTCAACACGGAACCGAATTTCCACATTTTTTCTATCTACATTTGGTTCAACATGTATATCAGAGGCGCGGCGCACATAAGCGTCATTAATAATCTTATTCACTAATTGCATGATAACGCTGTCCGATTCGGTGACCATATCACCAAGTTCTTCATCTTCTGATGAGGTTGCGTCTTCACCTTCCATCCGGCCCAGTATTTCTGTAAAAGAGTGTTCATCCTCGGGAGCATTATAAAAAAGATTTATGTACTTGTTTATATCTTCTTCCAAGGCAACATCATATTTTATCTGTTTGGTTTTCAGGAGGCTTTCGATAGAGTCTTTCTTTATAAGGTTGTTGGGATCATCTATGATTACATGAATTTTATCCCCGATAGTTTCCAGCGGCACCCAAAGCTCACGGCGCAGGAAATTCTTCTTTAGATTTTTAATTAAATGACCCGGAATTGGTATTTTATCATTGTATTTAATAAAACGGCAGTTATAAAATTCCTCGAAAGCCTTACCAATATCATCTTTGGATATTTTGTGTTTCCGCATGAGGAAAGCTTCCATTGATTCTCTCTTTTCACGAGATTCTTTCCATGCATTTTCCAGCTCTTCTTCTTTTATCAGATCATGGGTTATTAGGTAATCAAACCGCGTTTTTCGATGACGCACAAAACGTTGCTGGTTGTAAAAGGCAACGCCGAGAACTTCTGCAATTTCCAGCGCCAATCCTATTTCATCTTCGGAAAATTTCCCCTCGCCGATTTTTTTGTTGATAATTTGTATGACACCCATGAGTTGATTATTATTATAAATGGGAGCCGCGAGGACCTGTCTTGTTTTAAAACCTGTCTTTTTATCCCAACTATCATCAAAAGTTAATTCAGCTTCAATGTTTTTGAGCTCCTTTGGATTGTAGGCGTTTTCGAGATTAATAACTGCGCCTGTGTTGGCTATATAACCGGCTATGCTTTTATTATTTATCGGCAAGCGAATTTCTTTAAGTTGCGTGCCAGCCAGAAACATTGAGAATATCTCATTGCGTAACTTATCAACGACGTAAATGGTTATGGAATTGGCGTTAAAAATATTTAAAATGCCGCTTTTCAAATCCACAAGGATTTGTTTGATATTCTGTGCCGCGTGAATACGATTGGTTATATCCAATAATTCCTTACGTATTCGGGAATTGCCATTCATTACTGTCGCAGATTTTGGATTAAACTGGCCGTTCATTTAAGTCAATATTTCCTTGATAACTTGAAAATGTACGTTAACTTAGCAAGTATTTGTATTATTGTCAATGAGACTAATGCTTTAATTTATATAGCAATCAGCCAAAAATCAGCCCGCGGTAACAATCTTGGAAAAATCAGCAATTTTATGGAAAAGAGCTGATATTTCCGCAAGGAGCGATAAGCGGTTAAAACGCACTTTTTCATCCTTATCCATTACCATTACGTTATCAAAAAAAGCATCCACATGAGGACGCACGGCCGCCAGATTGTTCAGCGCGGCACTGAAATCCTTTTCCGCGATGCCTTTTTCCACGCGTGGTTTGATATTATCAAAATAAGAAAACAGGTTGATTTCCGCTTCGGCAGAAAGCAGGTTAACATCAAACTGACCGTCGTGGAAATCCTTCAAAATATTGTCCACGCGTTTAAAAGCGATGGAAATTGGTTCAAAATCTGGATTTTGACGGAAGGATTGCAGTGCCTTAATCTTTTCAATAACCTCGACTAGTTGATCAATATCCGTGGACAAAACGGCATCCACAGTGTCGTAAGCATATCCCTGTGCTATTA
>JAPLJP010000096.1 GCA_026388535.1 Deltaproteobacteria bacterium
AGATAGGCGGCTGAATTTTTTGTCTGGAAAGAATTGAGCAGTACCCCTCGTTCCATAAGTTTATTCATTATAATCTTTTCAGGATGTTCTTTACTGCTTCTGTGGAACAAATGAGAAAATAAAAGCCATACTTCTCCGTGAAGATCTTCAAAATTATGCAAATCCGCGGCCCACTTTACATATTTACCTTCGCCCAAGCCGGCGATGATTGCGTCATTAAATCTTATTCCTTGAGTCTTTTTATAGTATTCTAAAGTCGCTTTTGAATAATAATAAACATAAACTTTCTGATTTTTTTGAAAACGCTCATTAATAAATTGAATACTTTCCCTGGCACCGTCACCCTTTATCGGATAATTCACAAATAGTTTATAAGGATAGAAGGAAAGAATCACGACCATTGCAATTATGCCCGGCCATCTAGACCTCAATATTTTTTCGGATAACTTATACAATTGAATCAGCCCATAGGAAAACGTCATTATCATCAACGGTGAAAGATATAAAGCAAGCCTGGTGGAAAATGGATACAATTTAAAGCCGGATAAAAGTAAATGCAATACAATAGGAAAACAAAGAAAAACGATCATGGTCATTTCATGTCTTTTGACCATAATGATCAAACCTATACCGTAAATTATCAGAAACAAATAAAGAATAATAAGGTTCAATTCATAATACAATCCCGCCGGATTGTAGAGCATAAGTTCAGCAAATACGTCGAGGACTACCGAATTAAAGAAGTGCCAGAATTCACTCCTAAAGGGATTAAGCGGCAAAAAATTTTGCTGCCAATAGTCAAGCATGAACAGCTGATGTTTATGGTTGTGAATAAAAAAATAATAATAAATGCCAAAAGTGACCACCCATGCTAATACGACAACATATTTGGTATAATCTCTCTTTTTGTAATAAAAGTCATAAATCAGCCAGTAAATACTCAGTGTAAATAAAACAAGTACAGAAATGTTTGATAGAAAAATTGAAATGACTCCGGAGACAGCAAGCACGAGTAATAATTTCCGGTTGCTCTGTTTCAGGAAAAGACTAAATAACCACAGGAGAAAAAGAGAAACAAACACATCAGTAATGTATTGTTTAAGTGCGACCGTATAATGGAGTTGGATAGGTGCCACTGCAAAAACAAATATAGATGTTAACGTAATTTGTTTATCCTCAAACAGATTTTTAGCAAGAAAATAAAATACCGGCAGAGATAATATTGAGCATATAAGGGGGAATAATCTGAGGGCAAGTTCGCCATGACCAAAAAGATTAACGCTCAATTTTTCAATCAATAAAAACAGAATAGGAGCTACCTGAAAATTGTCGAGAGGAAGCAATAATTGAGCATAAGATCTTTCCATCAGGTTCAGAGCCACAGAAGCTTCGTCGAGCCCTAAACCGGAATTGTTAAGGTAGTTGGCCAATCTTACAATTATCCCTATGGAAATAATAACAATAATGAGCAAATGTTCTATAGGATAACCGTATATTGGTTTCTCGGAAAAAAATGATTTTTTCATATTTTCAATTATTCATTAGTTTGTAAATGATATTAAATTTCCAACTAGTTGATAAATCATAAAAATTTAAGTCTTGCATGTCAAGATAATACTAACCAATGTAAAACTGACAAACTAAAATATATCATACAGAGGCATTTGGAATATTCCGGTTAATATGGTATTGTGAAATTAATCTATAACTTGCCTGAAAAAACGCAATCATGTTTCAAGATGTTTGCTTTAAAAAGGTATTAATTCAATTATTAATAAAATTGCGTGAAACCACCTATGAGAAAGAGTATTAATTTATCAATTTTCTATTTCTTATTCATTTTTATCTTAATATATATATTTTTTAGTCAAGTATTCCGTGGTTATCAAAAAGATTCTTGGCAGATCACAGAATTTTTAATTAATTATCAAGGAGGTTTCGTCAGAAGAGGTTTATTGGGTGAGATTTTATTGACTCTTTATAATCTTTTTGGTGCAAATCCATATAAAACAATATTATTTTTATGCGCTTCTGCATATTTAGTATTGGCAGTTTTTTTCATAAAATCATTTCTTAAACACGGTTATCCAATATTTATATTACCTTTCGTTTTTTTTCTTGGGAATCCTATTATCAACGATTTTTGGGTTCGAAAAGATGTTTTAATAAGCTTGATTTTTATTTCTACAATTTATTTTTCAACAAAAAAATCCGGTCTATACCTTATTTTAGTTAATTTATTTTTCATTATGGGTTTATTGATACATGAATCGATTGGTTTTTTTGGTTTTCCCATATTATTCTTAATGCTTTTAAATAAAAATAAAATCGAAAATACATCAATCAAATCCATCTCCATTTCTCTTTTTCAATTGCTGCCATCCGTAATTACCTTTTTAAGTGTTCTATATTACAAAGGATCACAAACCGTTGCTGATTTGATATGGAATTCTTGGAAGCCTGTCGTTTTTCCACTTCCAGCTAAAGATGACAGTCAAATTCCACAAGCAATAGATATGTTATCATGGTCATTAAAACAAGGCCTTCTAATTACAGCCGATATTTTAAAAAATTTTAATGACGGTATTTATGCTCCAATTGCATGGTTGCTTATTATTTTACTAATCTATTATTTGTTGACAAATACAGATAAATTAAATGTAAAAATATTGAACTATGAGCCCAAAAATAATTTTAATAAAACAACGATCTCAAATACTTTAATACTACAATTGTTCAGCGTAATACCTCTTTTTATTCTTGGTTGTGATTATGGCCGCTGGATATTTCTCTGGGTAACATCATCGTTTGCCGTCATTATCCTGATACCGGATAAAATATCATCAGATATGTTTCCTCAATTTGTATCCGCAATTAGTACAAAACTTAATATTATTTTAGATTCAATTTTAAGCAATTCAAAGGGCTTTATGTTTCTACTGTGCCTTATAATAGGCTTTCCTCAGTATGGCTGGAACTTAATATTAAGCGTATACAGCAGTGCAATTATTATAGTGTTAGATTTTATTTCACGTATTATATTTTTATTGGGTAAGTTGTTTTTTTAAACTTGCCGGAAATTTTCAGCCCCGGCTTTGACGTTAATACACTATGGATAAAAAGGAGCCAGTTAAAATGATCAGCCGCGCCGACGCAGTATTAATTATTATTGATATTCAGGGTAACCTTGCTCAGGCCATGTACGACAAGGAAAATCTTTTCGCCAACAACGTAAAACTGATTCAGGGTTTTAAGGCGCTCAACCTGCCAATAATTTTCACCGAACAAATTCCGCAAAAGCTGGGAAATACTTTACCGCAGATAGCCGCGGAACTTGACGGCATTAATCCCGTAGCCAAGGAATCTTTCAGCTGCTGGGACGAAAAATATTTCAAAGAAAAACTGGAAGGATTAAATCGCAGACATATTGTTCTTACCGGAATTGAATGTCATGTTTGTGTTTATCAAACCGCCCTTGATCTAATTTCCAACGGATACAATGTTCATCTGGTCACGGATGCCGTCTCTTCGCGCACACCGGAAAACCGCCAAGTAGGAATAGACGCGATAAAAAGCGCAGGCGCGTATCTTACTTCAACGGAAATGGTTTTGTTTGAACTCTTGCGCACCGCTGCCGATCCGAAAGCCAAAGAGTTTTTCAAAATTGTGAAGTAAATAATGAGCTGCACACACCTTTCATAATTATCAAAATAACACCCTGTATTTTGTGGTTACATTTTTTGTATATTTATTTGCGGTCAATATTTTCTTGACATATAAACCACGTTTCTTATATCTTTCCTATGGAAAGGAAGTTCCTATAAAAATAATGTCCAGCTTTTTCACGTTGTATCGGATCCGCGACTTTCTCATTGCTCTTATCCTGGCCATTCTTCTGTTCCCCCTAATAGTGGCCATCAGCGCAATTATTTTCTTTTTCAAGAAAAGACCTGTTTTTTACTCGGAAAAGCGTGTGGGACTCAATGGAAGGATCTTCACTCTCCATAAATTCAGAACCTTGGAACCGGAACGGGTCCGGGGGGAGGCCCCTGATGATCTCGACGGCAGAGTACTGAAGAACGGAACCCCGGAAAACTGCCGGGGATGGTTTTTTAAATCTCTTCGCAAGTACAGCCTCGACGAATTGCCCCAGATATGGAATGTCCTCACGGGAGACATGTCCATCGTCGGGCCCCGGCCCATGCCGAAGCATGAACTCCATTACCGCTTCGGTTCCAATGCCTCCAAGGTCACTTCCGTCCGCCCCGGCCTGACGGGCCTGTGGCAGGTCAGCGGCCGCAACGACCTGAGCCCCGAAGATAGGCTCCGGCTGGACCTGTACTATGTGGAAAAAAGAAACGCCTGGCTGGATTACATAATCATGCTAAAGACCTTTTCCGCTTTTCTATCCGGACGGGGAGCCTACTAGAAGATGGAAAATGTCGAAACTAATGGAATGCCCCAGGCAATAAAGACCTTGAGAATCCTGCATCTGGTGAAGTGGCTCTCCCCGACAGAGGATACAGGCGGCAAAATCCGATCTTTCCGGATCGGCCGGGCACTTTCATCTTTCGCCCAAGTAGATGCCGCAGGATTCGTTCTTAACGGGAAACTCCCCGACGGAAGCGAAGATCACCTGTCCCATTACAATCGTCTTTACCCGCTCCCCATCTGCCGGGGTTCTAGGGCTGTCCGGAAGTTTCTGACTGCTTTTGCCGGAGGGCTTTCCCTGCGGACGGCCCGGTTTTTTCCCGGCGTGTTCGGCCCCTTTGTCGAACACATTCTCAGGGAAACCCGGTACGATGCCATACAGGTAGAGGAGCTTCCTCTGATGAGTTCCGTAGGCGCCCTTTCCCCTGACCTTCCCGTCGTCTTCAGCAGCCACAATGTCGAATCGGAGCTATCGATCCTTTTGTTTAGCCGTCCGAATCCTCTCTTTAGGCTGCTGGCGAATATGGAGTGCAGGAGGACTATACAGGAAGAAACAAAGGCGTTGGTCCGCGCCCGGGCTTGCCTCGCCGTTTCCGAAAGGGATCGGAATGCCCTGTGGCTGCTGTCCAACGGAAACGGAAGTTCCATCCATGTTCTGCCCAACTGCGCCCACGACCGGTTCCAACCCTCAGACAGAAAGAAGCCGGGAAAGGGCCTTCTTTTCGTGGGCGCCCTCGGCTGGTATCCTAACCAGGATGGTTTCCTTTGGTTTATGGACGAGGTGCTCCCCTTATTGCGGAAACAATCTCCCGCCGTAACGGTCCGGGTCGCGGGAAGCGGGATTGTCCCAACACTGCGTCGGAAATTGGAGCGGCAGGGAATCGATGTCCATGCCAATGTTCTCGACATTTTGCCCTTTATGCAGGAGGCACGTCTTCTTTTCGTGCCACTTCGGATCGGTGGGGGGACGAGGATCAAGATTGTGGAAGCCTGGGCGGCAGGCCTGCCCGTCGTATCTACCGTCCGAGGGGCGGAGGGCCTTCCATATCGGTCCGGTGTCGATATGCTCGTTGCCGACGATGCGGCTGGGTTCGCTACGGCGGTTCGCCGACTTCTGGAAGACGACGGCCTTCACGCCAACATCCGGTCGGAGGGATTGCAAAAAGCACGATACTTCCGCTGGTCCAGCCTGGCCTCCCCGCTTGCGGAGATCTACAGGAATGTGTTGAACGACAGGGAGGCCTGATATCCATGAAGATTGCTGTAAACGCCCGGATGCTCACACAGAGGAATCCCAGCGGCATCGGGAGGTACGCTCAGGAAACGCTGAAGCGCATCACGGATCGGCATCGCGAGCATGAATTTTTATTCATCGTCGACCGGCCGTTTCCGGGAAGAAGCGCTTATCCGGAGAACGTCGCCGTGGCGAGGACATTCCCCTCCTTCCACCCGCTCCTGTGGTATCCCTGGTTCGAGTTCGCCGTACCGCTGATGCTGAAAAAGTTCGGTGCCGATCTTTTCCTGTCCGTAGATGGCTTCTGCTGCCTGTCCACAACAGTCCCGACAATCGCGGTCATTCACGACCTTAATTTCCACCACTATCCAGAAGATATGCCGGTTTTAATTAGCCGGTACTACAATCATTTCTTTCCGCAATTCGCGAAAAAGGCGAAGGTCATCGCCACGGTTTCGGAGTATTCGAAGCGGGACATAGTAACTTCCTACGGCGAACCTCCCGGCAAAATTACCGTTACCTACAATGGAGTAGGCAAAGCCTTCCGTCCCCTGCTGGAAGAGGAAAGAAAAAATGTGAGAGAGGAACTCACCGGCGGCGCCCCTTACTTCCTGTCCGTCGGCGCCATTCATCCCCGGAAAAATCTGGCGCGACTTCTAGAGGCCTTCGAGAAATTTAAGAAGGAGACGACAGCCCGGACGAAGCTTGTCCTGTTAGGGCCCCGACTGTTTAAAACGGGGGAGGTCTTTCAGACGTGGCAACGGATCAGCCACAAGAGCGATGTTCTTTTCCCCGGCATTGTCTCCGAAGAGCGGCTCGCCAGAATTTATGGCGGCGCCCATGCTTTTTTTTTCGTTTCTTATTTTGAGGGATTCGGCATCCCAGCCATTGAGGCCATGAGCTGCGACGTTCCTGTGGTAGCCGCCGACAGGACATCGCTGCCGGAAGTCTGCGGAGACGCCGCCCTTCTTGTCGATCCGTTCTCCGTGAACGCCATTACCGAAGCAATGAAAGCTGTCTGTTTCGACGAAACCCTGCGAAAAAATATCGTGGAAATAGGAAGGGCACAAAGTAAACTGTTTGGTTGGGAAAGGACGGCGGATCTTCTGTGGGAAGCCGTGGAAAGGAGTCTGCCGTGACCGCAATGGAAATTTCCTTCTGGTTGCTCGTTGGAATAATCTTCTATACGTACCTGGGATACGGAGCGCTCGTCATCGTCCTGGGGCGGGTGAAAGGTTTCTTGCGCGGAAAGCAAAGCGCCACTTCCGATGCCTATGAACCACAGGCGACCCTTCTTTTTGCGGCCTTCAACGAAGAAGCCTGGCTGAAAAAGAAAATCGAAAACAGCCTTGATCTCGACTACCCGGCAGACAAACTGAAGATCATGGTGGTTTCAGACGGGTCAAACGACGGCTCGGCGGAAATTATCGAAAAATTTCCCCGCATCATCCACCTCCACGGGGCAGAGCGGCAGGGCAAGATGGCCGCTCTCAACCGGGCCATGAAGTTTGTAAAAACGGAGATTGTCATTTTTTCCGACGCCAATACCATGCTGAACAGGGAGGCAATCCGGGAACTGGTGTCGTTCTTCCAGGATTCTGCCGTGGGGTGCGTGTGCGGTGAAAAACGGGTGTATACGGAGGACAGAAATGAGGCGTCAAGCGCCGGAGAAGGAACTTACTGGCGTTATGAGTCACGGATCAAGGAGGGAGAGGCAAGCGTGGGCTCCTGCATTGGCTCGTCCGGCGAACTCTACGCCATCCGCACCGCCCTTTACCGCAATGAACCGGCGGACACGCTCCTTGACGATTTCATAATTTCCCTGGGCATCGCCCTTCGGGGTTACCGAATTCAATATGCTCCAAAAGCCTATGCGATGGAAACGGCGTCTGCTAGCATTGACGAGGAATTCAAGCGAAAAACCAGGATCGCCGCGGGACACCTCCAGTCTATCCTGCGTATGCCCGGGCTTCTCAACCCTTTCCGGCACGGGGTGCTTGTCCTCCAGTATATTTCCCATAAGTTCCTGCGGTCGTTTGTTGCCCCCCTGTGTTTTGCCGCCCTGATTCCCCTGAATCTGTTTCTTCTGCCCGAAAGATGGCCTCTCTACATTTTACTGTTTATCCTGCAGGCCCTGTTCTATCTCGCTGCCGGGGCGGGGTATCTTTTCCAAAAACGAAGTCTTTCTTCCCGACTCTTCTTCGTTCCTCTGTATATAACCGTCATGAATGCATCTACTCTGGTGGGCTTTTCCCGATATCTCCGGGGTCGGCAGTCTGTACTGTGGGAAAAAGCCGCAAGGCGGGCCGAGACTTCCCCAAAGGAGGATAGCCGGAAATGATGAAAAAAAGTTTCCTGTTACGATCCTATATCGTTTTGCTTATGCTTTCTCTGGTCGTGAATGTGCATCTCTTTTCCCTGAAAGCCCTGTCCGTTAACTCGGTTCCCCTTCCCCTCTTTGTCTTTCTCATCGGGATGGCGTTCCCCCTGTGTTTTTTCCAAGATTTCCTCCGGTTCATCCGGGGAAGGAAAATGATTCTCATTCTTGCAGGGCTGTTTCTCCTTAGCGGCGTTTTTTCTGTCGGATTCTCCCCCTTTCCGGCACTTCATGGATTGAAATGTCTTTTTCAATACGGACTTCTCTTCGGCATTTCCTTTCTTCTCCTCTTCCTTTTTTCACTTGAAGGAGAAAATCTTGGCCTGTTTTTCCTCAAGAGCGTAGCGGGTCTTGCTGTTTTGCTCGCCTTTATCTCCTTTTTCGAAGTGACGAACGAAGGTCTTTACCGCTTCCTGTCTGACACGTTCCGAGGCGGTGAGTATCAGCTCTTCAACGGGCGCTTCCGGGCAGGAGCCACGCTGACGCATCCGAATATCTTCGGCTGTTTTATGTCATTGGGGATTCTAATTTTACTGTTTCTGGAGAGAGAATCCGGGTTGAAGGCGGGAATCTTTTATCCCGCTGTGGTTATCCTTGCCGCCGCCATGGCTTTGTCGGGTTCCCGCAATGCCGTGATCGTCCTTCTGTTTCCCGTTCTTCTCCTTTTATTGAACAGAAAAACAGTGAAAACGACCGCTTTTGTAATTGCCATGGCTGTTTTTATGATGGTTATTCTGACCCCCTCTGCGTCGAGGTTTGCGGATTTGTGGAAACAGACTAACAAAACCCAAAAGAAAGATTTCAGCGGCGAAGCGGCAGCATCCCGGGAGTTCAACACTGTGGGCACGAGGCTGATGCTGTGGCAAAGCGCTCTCGCAATGTTTCGTGATTATCCGCTTACGGGCATCGGTCCGGGAAACTGTAATCGCGCAATGAAAGATTACGCTTCCGCCGCGCTGCTTGCCGTTGAAAAGGAAAAGATTGATAAAGAGTACTTACACGCCCACAATGGTTTTTTAAACATCCTGGCGGAATTCGGATTAATAGGAATAACCGTTGCTCTGGCCTTCGCGATTTATCTCGCCGTGCTCCTGATCCGCCGGTACGGATTCTTCCCGCCTTTGCCGGTCCATGCACTTCTTTCCGGGATAATTCTCTCTTTTATACCCGATGCTTTCTTCTACAGCTTGTTTTACATGGTCATTGGCTTAACCATTTTTCTCCTCTTCGCTTTTCCTGAAAATGTCCTGTGCTGTCGTTCGAGTTCGGTGCCATCGGATGAACCAGCCCCCTAAAAGAAGGGTCAGGATGGCTTCCGTCGCCACAGTAGAAATGGCTGCCCCTTTAGCAAGATACCGTGGAATAAGGAAGAGGTTCAATCCCACATTGAAAATTGCGCACAGAGAGGCCGCAAGGGCGTAATACCTTTCTCCGTTGAGGGCGATCATGCCTTGGGTGAGTATGAAATTGGGCAGGAGAAAGATCAGCGCAAGGAGCAGAAGAGGAAGGATATCCGCTGCCGGGCCATAGGCTTTCCCGTAGGCCAGGAGGATAACTTTCGGGGCGAAAAGAATACCTGCCGCAGTGATAAGGAAAGCGGCGACGACGGCCCCGATCAGAATCCTGCCGAACCGGTCGTTAAAGGTTTCCCAGTCCAGCCAACTCAAACGCATGTGTCGAAAAGCCAGATGAACGACGGGGGTGGCCAAAATGAGCACCCCTTCCAGGATCTGGAAGGCGGCCCCGTAGTATCCCACGAGGGCGAGATCGGGCTGAAGGTGCTTGAGAAGGACGATGCTGCTTTTGAAGTAGATCATTGTTGCACCGCTGATGACGATGAAGGAGAGACATGTCTTCCAGAGCCGCCAGGGAGGAAAGGTCAGTTTCGGCCGGGATAAAACTTCTCGGCCGTTTTTCGTGGCAAAAAGGAGAAGTTGGCCGATGATGAACCCCAGGAATACCTTCTCCGGCGTCGGGGTGCTGAACTCGACGAGAAAAAGTACAGGAAGGACGAGGAGAGTATTGAGCTGGAATCGCCAGAGGGCTTCCCTTTCAAAAGAGCCCTGTCCTTTCAGTAGAGAGGAAACCAGATTGGTGAGACACCGTAAGGCGAAGTAGCAGAAAGCGAGAAGAAAGCCTGTTTTGAAAGCCGCCGGGGAAATGAGGACGGCGGCCAACCCGAGAAGGGTAACCAGGGAAACGTAACCGAAATACCCGGAGACAAGAGCGTCTACGGTAAGCCCGATCTTGCTGGAGGGAGCGACTTTCTCCCGGAAGAGGAGGACTTGAAACCCGCCATCTTGTAGAATGGCGAAAAGGGAAGCGATGGTTTGGATGTAAAGTAAAATTGCCAGAGAGGAAGGACCGAGTCTTCGGGCGAGGAAGAAGAAAAGAAAGAACATTACCACCGCCCCGTAGGTGACGGAGGCCCACTGGCTGCCGATGCTTCTGATAAGAGCCAATCTTGAATGGTGCATCGGTGCTTTCCCTTTTTTCGCTGAAAAAAGATGTTCGGTCAGAACCTAACCGGTATTGGTGGTTTCAGCGACGGCATCTCGGAAAGAATACTTTTCAATAACTAAAGATTCGTAAAAAAATCTATTCTATAGGACCATATCATATCAGAAAAAGGGGAGATCGTCATGAAAAAAGAGATGAAGGAATCGAAATCCGAAAGCAAAATAGTTTTTCAAAATTGTTAAATGAAGAATTTGATTGGCGTTCCTATTAACAACCGCCGTTTTTTATCTTGTTCCTTCATTCCCGATGAGTTGCGCGTAGAATCTCACAACATTCTTGTAGTCTTCAACTGATATTCTTTCGTCTGTACCATGAATTCTCCGTAGATCATCAGACCGAAGACGTATCGGACTGAAATGTAAAATATTACGGGTCATGGCAGAATAGTGCCTGCTGTCTGTAGCCGCGATAACAAGCCCCGGGGCAACTAAAGCTTGCGGAAATACCTGACGAATAGCCTGTTCTACGGTCCTGTAACCTTTTGATCCAGTGTCTGCTATATTAGAAGGATCGCTATTGAATCCTGCTGATACCGTAATCTTCACCCTCGGATCGTTGACAGTTTTCTGTACTTTCAGCAACACCTTATTGATCGTATCACCGGGCAGCAGCCGGTAATTAATAATCGCTCGCGCTTTTGTAGCAAGGATGTTTTCCTTTACTCCGGCCTGAAATATCGTGGGTGCCACGGTAGTTCTAACAAGAGCATTTGTTCTTGGCGCAGAGGCGAGCTTATTCTTCACAAGACTTTCGAAGAGCCAGAGGTTGGCAAAGACTATCTTCATACCAAAGGGCATTTCCGGCGACAGAGTTTCGAACATCTTGCGTACAGGAACTTCCATTCTTGTTGGGAACTGTTTTTGTTCAAGCTTGCTTATCGCGGAACTTAAGATTCCGATAGCCGTTTGCTTTGGAGGCATCATGGAATGCCCCCCTTCGCTTTCGACGCTAAGCTCTATGCTTAAGCACCCCTTCTCCGCTATCCCCACCAGAGCGACGGGCTTGGAAATGTTCGGGACTAATCCCTCAGTAATAGTGAGGCCTTCATCCAGCACATAATCCAACTTGACTTGCCTTGAATTCAGGAGAGCTGCAATTTTTGCCGCCCCATGCTGTCCTCCGATCTCTTCATCATGCCCGAAGGCTATGTAAATGGTTCGACTGGGCGCGTATCCATCCTGCAGGAGTTTTTCCATTGCCTCAAGAATGCCGAGCACGCTTACTTTGTCATCCAGTGTGCCTCTTCCCCAGATAAATCCATCGGCAATTTGCCCCTGAAACGGAGGATACGTCCAGTTGCTGCCTGCTTCCGATTCGGCCGGCACCACATCCATATGGGCAGCCAAAAGAATCGGCAGTTCTTTATCGTCCCGGCCTTTCCATGTGTACAGAAGACTGTAATCTCCGACAATTTCTTTTGTCATAGCTGCATGAACTTTCGGGAAGGCTTGCTCAAGGAATTTTTGAAAACCTTTGAACTGAGCTTCATTGAATCGGGCCCTGTCTTCATACGAGATAGTCTGGAACTGTACAGCCATTCCTAATCGTCCAGCCAGGACCTTTGTATCTAATATTATACTGTTTGCGGGAATTGACTGAACTTGTCTGGAAGAAATTGTAACGGATCTGAATATAACAACAGAAGCAACGGCAATAAGCACAGCGCTTATGAGTAAGAGTAATAGCTTCATTGTACTCCTCCTTTTCGCTTTGGTTATTGTATCATAATTATGTCATTGAACATCTAAAAATAGTGAATTGCCAGCCAAATCGTAATATTGTTCGGATCTGTCCATGTAACTTTGTGCTTAGTATGCGCGGGAATATTCAAATAATCACCCTTTTTGAGATTAATTTCGTTTCCTCTTTCGAAGAGTATTGATCCGGAGCCTTCCAAAACAATGACCCACTCGTTTTCTTTCTGATCATACAAACCATTTTCCAGAGAGGTATGGCCCTGCGAAACAATTCTTTCGATCTTTATATTTTCATAACTAAGCAATTCTTCGAATAATTCATGCTCTAATTTATCCGGCAATGAAGAAAATATATTTCCCATAGGTTGATGCTCTTATCTCTTCGGAATTGACATAACACTCGCCTTCAGCGTCACGCTGTAGCCGTGTTAGCTACACGGCACTGTTCGGCGATCAAGGTCTCCTCACGCAACAATCGCCACACCGTGGTCTGTTCTGTCTGTGAGAATCTCGAATGCCGCGCGATGCATCGTCTTTAATGTCCTCGGCGGTTGACCCCGCCGCTCCATGGTGATCTCCGCGCTGGCCAATTTGGTGTTGAGACATGTCTTCTGTCCGCCCGGTGGATTCTTATAGCTCAGTCCGACAAAGAAAGTGGCGGGAGCATGAATGCGTCCATAGATGTGGGCCTGAGGGCTTCGTGCATCAATTGTCCAGGTGAAAAAATCGAATTTTCCAGACGACCGCACGGCCTGCAGGAGACCGTTGAGCGCAGTTTCCTGTCCCTCGTCGCGCAATACGACAAATGTCAAGCGTGGACTCCAAAAAAGCCCTAGCTTGATCTGAGCGGTGCAGCACTCTAGGACGGCATCTGGGGCATTATCAAAGCCCGCGACTTGCCCCCACGCGTAACGATCGGTGTGCCGGCTGCCCCAGTTGTGATTTTGGCTGCCCCTCCAGCCGTCGATCGGAATCTCTTGACCGTCAACTGTGAGTGTTCCTGTATACTCAGCGTTTGGGGTCCCGACCAGAGCCTTTGCCTTCGGGAAGCCTCCCTCATACAATGATTCAGGCAACAACAACAATGGTGGATCATGGCCCGTATAGCGCAACGACCATTGGATAGTATGAGACGGCGATACTGCGCGGCCGTGCAAGGCTCCGTCTGTCAGCGTCGCGCCGTTAATGCGCGCGTCCAACTGCGTCCGCGAGAAGCTACACTGCGATATCGGGACCGTCTCCTTCACCGCAGTGATGAGGTTCGTCTCACCGTCGAAATAGATCGCCCATAGCTCGCCGCACGCTTTGTCGGGCTGCCCTCGAGGAATCAAGGATGTGTAGCGTATCCAGAAGGCCAGGGGCCGCGTGGGATGATTGGCCCGTTGAAAGTAACTTTCGTAAAACCCATTTGGATCTCCCGGCTTAAAGCGAGAGCTGTTCCAGTCTGTTCGCGTCTTTGCCATTTAATACCTCCTCTGAACTTTGAATGAAATTGAGAGAAATTTCTTATTAAATATAACGACGTGGCTTACTTTTGGCGCGCCTTTTGCGCCTTAGAGATGCAGCCGCTTGTTGGCTTCTTCTTTTTTACTTGTAACATAGTGCTCCTGCATTTTGGGGAACCGCACCGACATGTGTATTTGTAATGTGTTGCCAGAGTCTGGTCTGAAAGGGGAATTATTAGGGAATAGTCAATTGTCAGTTCATCGTCCTTATGTATTCGTTTGGCAGCTTGAATGAACACTTTCTTGCCATCGAGAACTGCTTCGCAGTTAGGTGAGCAACAATGGTTGATAAACCTTGCGATATTACCTTGAATGCGGGGGTCAATGACCAAGTTTCGCTCAATACCCATAAGACAGGTGTAAGATGTTCTCTCATCTTCACAGTCAGACCATCGACGTACTTTCCCCGCATACTCGATTATACACTCTCCAGGTAAATACTTTTTTGTCGAGAACAACCCGGTCCCATGAATAGTGGACTGTTTAATACGGACACCCTTTTCAGACTCCGAGCCCTTTTTACGACACGCCTCGTTGTCGTTTGCATTGCGGACATTGGCACTCTTTGATCTCATTGCTTATACTTTCTTTCAGTGATTGATAGTTGATTGTGATCTCGTCCTGTGGAAGGATGTCTGATATAGCAACGACATCAAGCTTCTTGCCATCTCGATACCTAACCTCTGCGTTGGGGGCACAGGAATGGTTAAGAAAGCGGTATGGGGGGTTCGTGTCGTAATGCCTTCCTTTGATAGCAATGGTGTGCGTTCCTTGCTCAAGTTCTTTGCCAAGTCGAATTCTTCCGATAGTGTCTCCTTCCGAAAAACGTTTAAGAGAAAATACCCCACGATTATGTATTGTGCTGCTACGTACAGTGGTGAATGACATAATCTGCCAAAAAGGGGGGAGGCGACGCAACGAATACTTGATGTCACTAGAAATCCGCTTTACTGCGCTATCGTAAACGATGAGAGAGCCATCTGCTCGGTTGTAGTATGCGTCTAGAGTTAGCCTAATTGCTCCGATGTCCTCTGATTCGTCGTTTAACCAATAATGGGCAATGATCTCATTTGCAATTCGCCTGCCAACAAAATGATATTTGTGTTTCGTACTCTCATCAGCAATCTTACCTCGAATCTCACCGCCGCCCAGTTGGTAAATGTGTGCTAGTTCGTAACGAAGTGATGAGGGGCTGTTATTCATTGAATACACAGCTAACCACCTGCCAGTAAGTCCTTTCTTCATACAGATAAGGCGCCACAAGGCCACCAAGCGAGAATTAACCCATTGCTGAAAATGGCAGACAGGGAAAAGAAGCAATGAGCCTAACCAAGATGCAGCAATAGATAACCAGAATGTGGGTGTCAATACTATATCAGTTAAAGTGATTACTGCATTCGGAATAGACGGGTAAGCCATATTTATCCTCCAAGCCAATTGTTTATATGGATCGGTGCTACCACGGGGCTTTGCCCATCAGCTCTGCGGGATAATTCGACCTACAAGCTTCAGCACACTTTGTTTCTGAAGCTTGCGTCTTATTAATATTGCAAACGCCGCAATGCTGTCGGCATAACACTCCATGAAAATATCTAACTTTTTACAAATAGAAACGTGAATTTGAAAACTCGAAAAGAATTGCGATTATAAAAACAGATTTACCATTTTTTGTCAATATGCGTTGTCAAACAGTTCAATTTTAGATATATAAATAAGATATGAGTATTTTTTCATTATACGATGAACATAAGGCAACTATGAACGTTGAAAACACCGTCAATCAGCACAGTTTCTGGGGAGAAACAACCGCTTTTCTCGCTCTGTTTCTTGACAATGTCGGAACGCTGATATTTTTCAGCGCGATTCTCGTTTTCACTTTCAACTATCCGGCAGACATAATTCTGACACGCATGATCCCGGGCACGGCTGTGGGAATCTGCATAGGAGATCTTGTCTATACGTGGCTCGCCATACGCTTGAGAAGAAAAACCGGACGTACCGACGTCACGGCGATGCCTCTGGGTATTGATACGCCTTCAACAATCGGTATTGCCTATGCTGTCATGGGCCCGGCTTATGTTGCCACACATGATGCACAACTTACGTGGCATATCGGCATGGCCACTCTTTTCATGATAGGCGCGGTTAAGATTATTACTTCATTTTTCGGCGGATTGGTTCAGCGCATAATTCCTACCGCGGGACTTTTAGGACCGCTTGCCGGAATCGGGCTCTTACTGCTGGGATTTTTACCATTGCTCGAAATTTTCAATGAGGCTGTTGTCGGCATGGTGGCGCTGGGGTTAATCTTTACGGCGCTGATGAGCAAAATGCAACTGCCGGGCCGCCTGCCCGGTGTTCTTCTGGCAGTTATCCTGGGCACGGGCATTCATTTTGTTCTGGGCTATGGTGGATACCTGCCGGAGTTTACCGCGCCAACACTGCAAATGACTTTTTCAATGCCTGCATTTTCCATTGATTTTATCAAAACGCTGCCGCACAGCGTTCAGTATCTGACCATCGCTATTCCCTTCGGCATACTGACGATCATCGGCGGCATCAATAATACGGAAAGCGCCCGTCTGGCCGGCGATGATTACCGCACGAGAGACATTTTGCTTACCGAGGCATTTTCATCACTGATCGCGGCTTTCTTCGGCGGAGTGGCGCAAACCACGCCCTATATCGGCCATCCGGCATACAAAAAGATGGGCGCGACCTGGTGGTATACGTTGTTGACCGGCCTGCTCATTGGAGTCTGTTCAGTTGTCGGCTTGCTTTCACTCTTTGTCAGTCTTATCCCACGCGCGGTTATCGCGCCGATTTTTATCTTTATCGGTTTTGAAATCATGCGCCAAGCCTACAATGATTCGCCGCCAAAACAGTCCCCGGCGGTAAGTTTAAGCATCCTGCCGGTTATCGCCTCTCTGGTGCTGATAATCTTGGGTCAGTTCATGGGCGCAATGGGTGCTACGCCGGATAAGCTGCCTCTGCGTCTGCAAACAATGCATCAAACACTGACGATGCTCAGTAACGGATTTATCATTACGGGACTTTTATTGGGAAGCATGCTGGCCTTTCTGATTGACCACAAAGCGCGCCTTGCGGCTCTTTGCAGTGCTGTCTGCGCCGCGTTGACACTCTTCGGCATTATCCATTCGGTAATGCCGACCGGTGAACTATATCTCCCCTGGCTGATTAATTCCCATGCGCATTACATGCTTGCTGTGGCCTATCTTGCGCTATCTTGCATCCTACTGGCGTTGACCGGAAGAACGGATAAACAACGGGTAACTAAAAGTAAGCCGTTACAATCTATATAAAAACTCAGGCTTTGCATTCGTACCACTTTTACATTGTCCTTTCTCTTTACAATCCGGTGAATATGCCTTAATTTACCTGAGAA
>JAPLJP010000070.1 GCA_026388535.1 Deltaproteobacteria bacterium
CACAAAATAAAAACAGTCATATTTGCCGCTTTCCTGCAAATCCACCCAGTTTTTCAAAGCACCGTGTAAATGACCCAAATGCAATTTACCCGTCGGCCTCATTCCGCTGAGAATTCTTTTTAGTGCCAAAACTAAAACTCCTTATGATTATATTACTCGCCATCACAGGTTTTCGATGCCTGCTTTACGGTACAGTCCCGCTAAGCTTCGCTAGCGGGATAGTTTCCAACAGCTCTTGGCTGTGGGATAATTCGACCAGCAAATTTCAGTGCACTTCGTTTCTGAAGTTTGGGTCTCATTACGACTTGCAAATTTCAATGCACCTATAGTGACCTTTAGGTTATTCGTTTTTGAAATTTGAGTCTCTCTAACGAACTAAGGCCTCCGGTTATTATGCTGAAAATGCGGAGGCCTTAGTTGTACTATAATTGAATGATTTATTATCTTACTTTACTGGCCAGATCCTTGCCTGCTTTAAATTTTACGACTTTCTTCGCGGGAATCTTAATGGCTTTGCCGGTCTGAGGATTCCTGCCCTCTCTGGCTTTCCTCTTTACTACCGAGAACGTACCAAATCCTACGAGAACAAGTTTACCGCTCTTCTTGAGCTCTTTGGTAACCGCTACTTCGTAAGCATCTAATGATTTTGCCGCTTTGTCTTTGGTAATACCTGCTGATTTTGCTATAACCCCGACTAATTCTGCCTTTGTCATTTTCTAAAATCCCCCTTTCATAAAGTCAAATTCTTAATTTTTATTATCAACCGTTTTTTACGGTCATAATCAACGTTTCCAAAACCTGACCCTTTGAACAATCTGCGGCTGATATCATTAGCCCAGCGCCGGCTTTTTCAGCGCCCAGCAAAAATAAATTTTATCTACCTTGCTCAATCCCGCTTGTCTGCTTGTTTAGAGGGGTGCTTTTTCTCTTAAATTAGCGCTACGACTAGCACAATAAAAATTAACAATCAAGAAAAAAATGATTATTTCCTCAATAATATTTTCATATTTTTAAAAAATGTTCCTCCGGAAAAGCCACCCTTTAAAAAGAGTGTTTCAAACTTCTCTATGCAGAATTTTATGCCCCCTGATGAGTCTATAATTCGGGTAATTCCTTATTTACAGGGGAACAGCGCTTTTCTTTACAAACAACAGTCTTTGTGTTAATCACGGGTGCGAAACCCCGCCTATGCGGGATAATTCGGCTAACAAGCTTCAATTCTCTTCACGCTTGAAGTTTAAGTCTTACAATAAACCACCGCAATAAACGCTGGTATTTTATGCAGAATTCAAACATGGAAAAAATAAAGGGATGGATTAGTCTTTCCCGTCCGCCTTTTCATACAGTTGGCATCCTTCCTTTTATATTGGGAACCATGCTGGCCTATAAAATCAACTCGGCTATCAGTCTTGAAATCTTTGCCCTTGGCATCTTAGGGGTCATCCTGATTATGCTTTCCACTTACCATTCCGGCGAATATTTTGACTATAAGGAAGATGAGATATCCCAACGCTCGTACAAGAGTAAATTCGCCGGAGGCTCCGGTGTTATTCAAGCGGGAGCCATGTCCCGTTCAGTAGCTTTATGGACAAGTATTATTTCTCTGCTCCTTGCCGGCGCAATCGGCATTATCCTGCAGTTTGTTTTAAAAACCGGCCCCTATACGCTGCTTTTAGGCTTTCTGGGAGCTTTTCCCGGTTTTTTTTATTCCACCAGACCGATCAGATTGGTGCAAAGAGGAGTAGGAGAAATTTTCATCGGCTTTTGCTACGGCTGGCTACCTGTAGCCTCAGCCTACTATATTCAGACAAGCTCTATTCACCCGATAATTCACTGGCTGACAATACCCATCGGCCTTACCATTTTCAATGTCATTTTCCTCAATGAGTTTCCAGATTACGCCGCCGACAAGGCCACGGGCAAAAAAAACCTGCTCTACCGCATAGGCAAAAAAAATGGAAAATTTCTTTACATCGCCTTCTCATTACTGGCCTCGGCAGCCATGCTCGCTTCACCGTTTTGGGGGATTCCCTTTAAGGTTGTTTATTTTTATCTGCCCGTATTAATTATTTCTTTATTCATCGTTGTCATGATATTGCGAAACAGGCATGAAGACAAAAAAATGCTGGAGATACTGTGTGCTCTGAACATAGCAGTCAATCTGGGAACATCGCTGGCTTACATTCTTGTATACATTTAAAATTTAACCATGAAAAATAAAGTAAAGGCATTTTATAATCCACCTTCCCTTCTGTTCAAACAGCTGGGCAGTTCTTTACTCATGGGATATTTAAACCGGTGGCATAATTTCCCCGGATGGCTTTTTAAGTACGGCTTTAAATCCATACCTGTGGCCAACGGCGCCTTGGGTATGGGGTGTATTGGTTACCCGGGACACCCTGTCTGGGAAGTTACCGGCGCCTGCAACTTGAGATGTATCCATTGTCACGCCGTCAGCGGCAAAGCCGATCCCGATGAACTCACCACTGATGAAGGCAAAAAACTAATTGATATGATCGCCGCCAATAGTGAATTCCGCACACTGATTTATACCGGCGGCGAACCGCTGGTGAGGCCGGATATTTTCACTTTACTTAAATATTCCCAGCAGGCCGGTCTGGCTAATATCATCGCCACTAACGGCAGCATTGACGCCGCTAATCCTGAAATTCACGATATGGTACGCAACAAACAGGGATCTTTCGATCTGGCGCTTCGCGCCATCGAAGCTACAAAAAAAGCGGGCATTCTTCTTCAAATAAATACTACGGCAATGGAATACAACATGCCGCATTTGCCTGAACTCATTGATTTTACCGATGGCTGCGGCGCCGGCATTATGCTTATGTATCAGCTTGTCGCCGTCGGTCGTGGGGAAAATATTGAGAAGGCCACATTAAAGAAAACTGCCAATAAATATCTGAGTGAACTTATCGCGCTCAAACAAAAATCGGCTCATACAATAATCGAACCTGTCGCCGGCCCTCAATATTGGCCTTACATGCTGGAGAAAAACGGCATTCGTGACGGTCTTATGCTAAAACTTGCAGGTAAAGTTTTTCACGGTTGCGCGGCAGGGCGCGGCTTTGTATACATCAAAGCCAACGGCGATGTCTGGCCATGTCCCTTTGTGGAAATCAGCGCTGGTAATGTTAAAAAAATGGATTTTAATAAGATTTACTATGAATCGCCCGTTTTCCGGAATTTACGTAAACGGGAAGAACTTTTAAAAGGTGTTTGCGGCGAATGCAACTATAAAACTGTTTGCGGCGGCTGTCGCGGACGGGCTCTGGCCTACAGCGGTGACTACCTGGCGGAAGATCCCCGCTGCTTTATACATGAGACCAAAGTTTCAGAAGCGAAGCGCGCTGAAACTTAAAGGTCGAATTGATCCCCTGAGCGAAGCGATCGTGACTCTCGCTGAAAGCGAATGGAGTGAAGCTCGAAGCGTAAGAGGAACAATCCCGCCGGTACAACTACCGGCAGGGGCTGGGGATTTGAGACTCGCTGAATATAGGAAGCGTTAGTCGTAGTGAGACTCTGTGAAAACGAGTATAGCGAAGTTTGAAAAGTTAGTCGAACTATCCAATCCCGATTTATCGGGATTGGAAATTATCCTCATCATATTCTCACCCACCTGGCCGCCACCATTGACGTCAGGTTGGATATAGTACCCAGAATTCGCCTCTGTTCAGGCATAAGATTCTTATACTCATATTTAATGCCGACAATGCCGATTATTTCTTCTTGGGATTTGATGGGCAGGAAACAATAGGTAATACTCGGCAAAGTCTCCGTTCCGGCGCCGGCAATTTCCCCGTGAGAAAACGTCCAATTGGCAACAGCCAGATCATTTTGATTAATTTCCAAATCCGCGCTGCTCTTGGACCACAACTGCAAATCGCCCTTCTTTTCTTTGAAGAGAACAAAGCAGGGAACATTAATAACCTTTTGCACATTCTTAATAGTAATATTACCAATGTCATTAATAATTGTCGTCCGCAGGAAAGCCAGGGTGTTCATGGTCTCCTGAGAAAAAGCAGCCAGACCGTCCACCAGCTGTTCCAACGGCGGAAGGGTCAGGAATTCTTTGCTCATCTCTTCAATCAGAGCAACCCTCTCCAGTCTTAACTGCAGTGCTATATTCTGTCTTTTTACAATCTTTACCAATTGCCCGATAATAATAGCGGTAAAAAGAAAAACCAATACATTGATTATTTCTTTTGAATCTTTAATTGTGAAGCTGTATTTGGGTATGGTGAAAAAATAATCATAAATTAAAAGGCTTATAATAGAAGTAAAAATGGATGGCCACATCCCGAACAGTAAGGCGCTGACGCTTGTGGCAATCAAATAGATATAAACCAGCGACGACGGATCAACAACGTGCTGAAGCACAAGGTTTATCAGAGTGATTACCGCAACCATGGCTAACGCCATTAAGTAGTGTGATAATTTAAAGGCTGCTTGTTTCGGGGGCGGTTGGACAGCTTCTTCTTTTTTACCCATTGTCGGAGTAATGAGATGGATTTCAAAGTCACCGGCGGCGCGAAGAAGACGGGATGCGGGTGATCTTTTAAAAAATTCAGCAATTATCGAACGCAGCGGTTTACCGATTACGATCCGTGTAATATTGTTCTCCCGGGCAAAACGAATAATTTCATCGGCAATATCATTGCCGGAAAGCGACATGATTTTCGCGCCCAGTTCTTCGGCGAGATTCAGGGCATCAGTTAAATAGATTTTTTCTTTGCCCGAAGGCTCGGTAAGTCCGGTAGGCAAAACATAGACGGCGTACCATTCGGCATGAGTATCCTTGGCAATCGCGTAGGCCCTGCGGATCAATTGTTTGGCATAGGGACTGGCCGCGATACAGACAACGAGCTTTTCCGTCGCCGGCCAGGGGCCCCGAATTGCTTTCGCTCTCATGTAATTAATGAGCTCGCTGTCCATTTTACGGGCGACCAGAGTCAACATAAGTTCGCGAAGGGCAAACAGATTACCCCTTTGGAAAAAGTTATCGATGGCATGCAGAGCCTGTTGCGGGATATATACCTTGCCCTCTTTTAATCTTTGCGTCAGCTCTTCCCAGGGAATGTCTATTACCTGAACCTCGTCGGCACGATCAAAAACAGTATCCGGCAATGTCTCCTGCATGCAGACACCGGTAATTTTGGCCACGGCGTCATTCATACTCTCGAAGTGCTGGATATTGACTGTTGTGTGCACATCAATTCCCTGCTCCAGCAACTCTTCAATGTCCTGATACCGCTTGGGATGACGGCTGCCCTCGATATTGGTATGGGCAAGTTCATCCACCAGCACAACCGCAGGATGACGCGCGAGGATAGCATCCAGATCCATTTCGCTGACAGTAAGACCATTATATTCGATTGACTTTCGGGGTATGATTTCCAGATCGGCAAGAAGCGCTTCCGTATCGGAGCGTTTATGTGTCTCGACAATGCCTGCGACAACATCAACGCCCCGCTTCTTCAATACATGGGCGTCATTGAGCATGGCAAATGTTTTGCCGACACCGGGAGCGTAGCCGAGAAATACTTTTAACCTTCCCTTTTTGACATCATCCTTTTCTACTTCCTTCAAAAGGGCATCGGGATCAGGTCTTAATTTTCTTTCTTTCATAAAATTACCTTTGATCGAATTTACTGCTAAATTCTTTTACTATCAAGAGCAATATTCAGTTGCAAAACATTAACCCTCTGCATTCCCCAAATCCCCAGTAAAGGATTTTCCGTGTTCTGCAGAACGATTTTCTCAATTTCAGATTGAGGAATTTTCCTTTCTCCGGCAATACGCGGCGCTTGGAGCAGTGCGGCCTCCACGCTGATATGTGGATCAAGTCCGCTGGCGGAAGCTAAAACCAGATCGGCAGGAACCGGCATATTGGCAGGCAAACCATAATCCTGGCGAGCTTTTTCGATACGGGCATTGACTTGCTCCAATAATTTTGCGGAAGACGGCGCCAGATTACTTCCCGATGAATTACCGGCATCATAGGAAGGATCTGTGGCCGATGGTCGTCCATGAAAATACTCCGTGCGGGTAAATTGTTGTCCGATAAGCCGCGACCCGATGATGATATTGCCCTTTTGTATTATACCGGCATTGGATTGCCGGGGAAATACAGTTTGCGATACCGCCGTAATAATTAAAGGATAAATCAATCCGCAAATGATCGATAACCCCGCAAAGACTAAAATTGACCTCTTAAGCTGCAGCATGGGCATCTCCTTTATAATAAGTGCAACATAGATATTAAAATATCAATTATTTTTATGCCGGCAAAAGGCAGCATTAATCCTCCCACGCCGTAAATCATGAGATTGCGGCGCAGCAAGGCGGATGCGCTTGCCGGATTATAACGCACTCCGCGCAGCGCCAGCGGAATCAATATGGGAATGATGATGGCATTAAAAATCACTGCGGAAAGAACAGCGCTTTGGGAACTGGCAAGATGCATGATGTCAAGTATCCGCAACTGAGGATATCCAACAATAAAAATGGCAGGAATGATGGCAAAATATTTGGCCACGTCATTGGCGACACTGAAGGTTGTCAGGGCGCCACGGGTAATGAGAATCTGTTTGCCAATTTCAACAAGATCCAGAAGCTTGGTCGGATTGGAATCAAGATCGACAATATTGGCCGCTTCCCTTGCGGCCTGCGTGCCGGCATTCATCGCCACAGCGACATCCGCCTGAGCCAGCGCCGGCGCGTCATTTGTCCCGTCACCGATCATCGCTACCAGATGTCCTTTTTCCTGATAATTACGAATCAGCTCCAATTTTGTTGCCGGCTTGGCCTCGGCGACAAAATCATCGACACCCGCCTCCGCCGCGATTGTGGCTGCAGTCAAAGGATTATCGCCGGTAATCATAATGGACTTAATCCCCATTTGCCGCAGTTTGGCAATCCGGCCGCTGATACCTTCTTTAAGAACATCTTTAAGCCGGACGGCGCCTAAAATTTGTTCATCCTGCGCAATCAAAAGGGGTGTCGAACCCTCGGAGGCAATAGCGGCTACTATCTTTTGAACATTTTGGGGTAATTCTACCCCTTCTGTGGCAATAAAATCCCGAATGGCGTCAAACGATCCTTTTCTTATCCGGTGACCATTCCCGTCGATGCCGCTCATCCGTGTCTCGGCACTGAAGGGAAAAAAGACAGCTCCTTCGGGAGCCCGGATATCACTGCCGCGCATTCCCAGTTTTTCTTTCGCCAGAACAACAATACTTCTTCCTTCCGGAGTATCATCGGCAAGAGATGATAACAGCGCCGCATGGGCTAACTCCTTTTCCTGCCCCTCCGTGAGGGGAATAAACTCTGTCGCCATTCTATTGCCCAGAGTGATCGTGCCGGTCTTGTCCATAAGCACAACATCGACATCCCCGGATGCTTCCACAGCCCGGCCGCTCATCGCTATAAAATTATACTGCAACAATCTATCCATGCCCGCTATTCCTATGGCCGGCAATAATCCTCCAATTGTTGTGGGCATCAGGCACACCAAAAGGGCAATAAGAATTGCCACGCTTACATGTACCCCCATGTAAGCGGCAAAAAATTTTAAAGTAACGGCAACAACGATAAATACGGTGGTCAGCGCTATTAAAAGCAGATTGAGCGCTCGTTCATTGGGAGTCTTTTGTCTTTTGGCGCCTTCGACCATACCGATCATCTGATCGAGAAAACTCTCTCCCGGATTGGCGGTAATGCGAACTTTGATTTTCCCCGAGAGCACACGTGTGCCTCCGGTCACGCCGCTGCGGTCACCGCCGCATTCTCTGATGACGGGAGCCGATTCCCCGGTTATG
>JAPLJP010000114.1 GCA_026388535.1 Deltaproteobacteria bacterium
CAATATTTCCGCTGGTATGGATAATTTTCCGATGTCATGGATAGTACCGGCCATGCGAATTCCATCGATTTTCTCCTGAGCTAATCCCATTTCTGTGGCAATGGCCCTGGCAATATCTGCAGCCCTTATCTGATGACCGGCCGTATAGGGATCTCTCATCTCTACCGCGGATACCATGACCTGAATGGTGGCGCCGAAAGCTTTTCTGAGACTGTCAAGGGTACGTTGAAGTTCTGCGTACACCAGCTTTTGCTCGGTGATGTCCTGCAAGATTAAAATAATGCAGTCTTCATCAGCAATATTGATGGATCGGGCAGAATAAACTCCGGTACGTACAGAACCATCACTTCGCCGGAATTCAATTTCACGATGCAAGACATCCTTGCCGGCTTTTAAATCTGCCACCATGAGATTCCGCGCCGACGGATCAACCCAGAAATTGAAGCGTGGATCAGTAGATTTTATTCCAATTACGTTCTCCCTTTTCCATCCTACTATATCTTCGTACCCCTTGTTTGCGTCAACTAGAAGGCCGTCTTTCATCCGAGTAATGGCTATGCAATCCGGCGTTGTCATAAAAATTTTGTGGAATTTTTCTTCGGATTGGCGGGATTTTTTTTCCGCCAGCTTGCGTTCCGTGATGTTCAATAAAATCCCGTCAAAGACCAGTTGGTCTTCGTGACGCGTCGGAGTGGCCAAGCCTTGAAACCAAATCATTTCGCCCGACGTTATGACGAAAACTCGACCTTCGAAATTCCATGCGGTTTTTTTCTCCACCGCTGTTTTAATTGATGTCAGAAATCTGTCTCTGTCTTCTTCATGGATATGAGAAATGAATAATGGGAACAGGGTCTCTATCTTTTCTGTATCTACTTTTGCTGTATCCACTTTTGCCGTCAGTCCTAAAAATTCTCCCAATCGTTCACTTACGTAGCTCATTCCGTATTTGCCGCTGTCTTTTGCATAGAACTGGAAAATAATTCCCGGCAGGTTTTTGGTGATACCTCGCAAACGCTCCTCGTTTTCCCGCAGGATTCTTTCCGTCTGCTTGCGCTCGCTGATGTCTCGACACACATTTACAATGCCAAAAGGTGTCCCGTCTTCATTCCTCAAGACATCTCCATTTACCTCGACGGGGATTTTCTTTCTGTTTTTCAATATTAGGTTGTATTCTCTGGGACTCAGTCTGCCCTCCATCATGAGCAGTAGATTTTTCATTACATCCTCATGGTTTTCAGGAGAAATGAATGCGAGCATGTTCCAACCTTCTATTTCCTCCCGTTTGTAACCGCTGATCTTGAGTGTAAAATCATTTACAAAGAGAATCTTTCCCTCGAGGTCGGTGCGGACAATAATATCAGGGATGGCATCTACCAGTCTTGTGTATAATTCCTCGCTCTTCCGCAGCGCATCTTCTGCCTTCTTGCGTTCAGTGATGTCGTGTATAATTCCTCTAAACCCAGTTGGTTTATCTGATGAATCTTTTTTTAACGATGCGGATTGTTCAATGTATCTTTTAGTCCCATTTTTTCCTATAACCTGCCAGTTGAATTCTTTGGTGGGCTCTCCTGTGTTATAAACTTTATTAAATGCTCGAAAAACTATTTCTGCGTTTTCTTTGTCAGTAATTTGACGGTTATTCATGCCCATCAATTCCTTTTTGGAATATCCAAGGATTCGGCACATCGAATCATTGAAAAAGGTGAAGTTACCCTTAAGATCTACTTCGTAATAACCATCTTCGATATTTTCAAGAATGGTTCGATATTTTTCCTCACTTTGGCGTAACTCATCCTCTGCCTTCTTGCGCTCGGTGATGTCGCGTATAGTTCCTCTAAATATTATGGGTTTGCCTGATGAATCTTTTTGTAACGATAAAAATCCTTCGAGCTGCCTTCTGGTTCCATCTTTTCTTATTATTTCATAATTAAATAAATGGCCGGTTATTCCTGTTTTGTAAGTTTCATTAAAAGTTTTAAACAGTTTTTTAGCGTTTTCTTTATCCGTGTACTTCTTATAGTTCATGCCCATCAATTCTGTTTGGGAATAGCCAAGGCATCGGCACATTGAATCGTAGAAAAATGTAAAATTACCGGCAAGGTCAATCTCAAAATAGCCTTCTTGGATGTTTTCAATAATGGCTCGATATTTCTCCTCACTCTGACGCAGTTCTTCGAGCGCAGCATTCTTTTGGGATTCCGTCTCCTTTTGTTTGTTCCTAACCTTTGCTTCTTCTAATTCTCTGGCTATGGCCGGGCAAAGACGGGACAATTTACCCTTCATAAAATAATCATGAGCGCCTAGACGCATACATTCTATGGCTGTTTCTTCGCCGATAGTTCCCGATATAATGATGACAGGAATGTCTATATTTGTTTCCTTTAAAAGGGAAATGGCTGAGGGGGCGTTGAATTTCGGCATTTTATAATCGCAAAGAATAATGTCCCATTGCTTTTCTTTGAGCGCTTTTTTCATTGCGGCGGCAGTTTCCACCCTCTCATAAAGAGGATTATATCCGCCTTTGTTAAGCCCACGTATTATGAGCAATACATCATCTTCCGAATCATCAATCATTAGTGTCCTAAGTGATTGCGGCTTGCTGATGTTTGATGTAATATCTTTTTTCATACATCTACCCTCTTGGACGAGCTTGAATGCATGGTTTGAAATGTCAATTTTCTTCCTCTAACTTTAATGTCTTGGCAACTGCGCTATTTTGATAAGACATTTATTGTTAGTGGTTAAACTATAAGAATTTCGGTCTGATGTGTCAATATTAATGTTGCCAAGTAAATGCGCATAGTTCAGAACGGAGGGGCGAATCTTTTTGCAGGTTTTTCATGTGATTTGCAGAGGAGCCGGAGAATTGCAAGTCGCGGGATCAATATAGTCATTCGAGCTCATAGCCTTTTTCTCTAAATAATCTCAAACAGGCATCGGCGACAGTATTGTCATAAAGAATGCCCTTATTCTTCTCGATCTCTCCAAGGGCGATCTCAATACCCAGGGCCGCGCGATAGGGACGGTGGGAAGCCATGGCCTCCACCACGTCAGCCACAGCAAGAATACGGGCCTCTATGAGAATTTCATCCCCTTTCAGATTTCTTGGATAGCCGGATCCGTTCATTCGTTCATGGTGTTGGTAAACAATTTGTGCCAGCGGCCAGGGAGATTCCACATCTTTAAGCATCTCAGATCCACTATGGGAGTGTTCTTTAATCAGAGAAAATTCAAGGCTTGTCAGTTTGGTAGGCTTGGACAATATCTCCGCGGGTATTGATAATTTCCCGATGTCATGGATGATACCTGCCATGCGGATTCCTTCTATTTT
>JAPLJP010000094.1 GCA_026388535.1 Deltaproteobacteria bacterium
TGGGGCATTTCCCGCCAGCGTTACTGGGGCGCGCCGATTCCTATGGTCAATTGCGATAAATGCGGTATTGTTCCGGTTGACGAAAAAGATTTGCCGATTGTTCTGCCGGAAAATGTTAAATTAAGTACCGAGGGCGGTTCGCCGCTCGCGACACTGAAAGAATTTGTTGATACGATTTGTCCCAAGTGCGGCGGCAAGGCCGCGCGCGAAACAGACACGATGGATACATTCGTGGAATCGTCATGGTATTTCGACCGCTACTGCTGTCCGGATTGCGACACCAAGCCCGGGCTGGATCGCAAGAATCTGGATTACTGGATGCCTGTCGATCAGTACATCGGCGGCATTGAACATGCCATTCTGCATTTGCTCTATTCCCGCTTTTACACCAAGGTTCTGCGTGATTTCGGTGTGATTGGCGTGGATGAACCGTTTACCAATCTGCTGACACAGGGCATGGTCTGTAAAGAGACGATGAAGTGCAAAGAGCACGGTTTTCTTTTCCCGGAGCAGGCGGCAGACGGCAAATGCCATATCTGCGGGAAGGAAATTATCATCGGCAAGACCGAAAAAATGTCCAAATCGCTGAAGAACGTTATCGATCCTGATTATCTGATAAAAACCTACGGCGCCGACACCGCGCGGATATTCTGTCTATTCGCGGCGCCGCCGGAAAAGGATTTGGAATGGAGCGATCAGGGCGTGGAAGGGTCGTTTCGCTTTCTGGGACGCCTGTGGCGCATCGTTGAAGAATATTTGAACGACATCAAGACCGTCGAGCCTCTGTCCGGTGTAATTGAGCTGGAAGACGAATTAAAAGCTCTGCGGCGCAAAACCCATCAGACTATTCGTAAAGTTACTATTGATATTGAAGATCGTTTTCATTTCAATACGGCCATCAGCGCTGTAATGGAACTGGTGAATGCGGTCTATCAGATTAAACGTCCCGCAAGCTCAGATAAGATAGCGCTGGGTGCGGTGCGCGAAGCGCTGGAAGCGGCGATAATTTTGCTGGTGCCGATTGTTCCTCATATAACGGAAGAGATCTGGCAGTTGCTCGGCCATAAAAATCTGGTTTCCGATATGCCCTGGCCTCAGTTTAACACGGCGATTGCCAGCGAAGAGGAAATGACGATTGTCGTGCAGATTAACGGCAAACTGCGCAGCAGAATGACCGTCGCGGTGGACGAGGATCCGGAAAAAATCAAGTCAATCGCTTTGGCGGATGAAAAAATCAAGTCAATGACCGCGGGAACACAAATAAAGAAAGTTATTTATGTGCCTAAAAAGCTGGTCAATATAGTAGTCGCTTAGTGAGACTCGCTGAGAGCAAATGAATGAAGCTCGAAGCGTAAGTCGAACTATCCCCGAAGCGAAGCGGAGTGGGATCAAGACTTGCTGATAGCAAATGAAATTCGCAAAGATATTTCGAAACATCCTCAATGCGGTACAATAAAAGGTGTTATTATGAAAAAAATTAATCGTTCGGTGCTAATTAAAGTCATAATAATCTGCGTATCTTGTGCTATTTTATTCGCGTGCGGCTATTCCTTTGCTCCGCAGGGAGAGCATGTTGATAACCGCATCCAAAAAGTTTACGTTCAATCTTTTGAAAATAAAACAGCACAGGCCGGAATAGAAAATTACGTCCGGACAGCTTTCATTAATCAGTTTATTCAAAACAGCCGTTTTAAAGTTATCCAAAACGCTGAAGATGCGGATGCGATAGTCAAGGGCAAAGTTGTTAATCTTAACATATCACCCCTTTCTTATCGCGGTAATGCTCTGGCGGCGGAAGAGCGGGCGGCAATTCTGCTGGAATTAACTTTTCAGGAAAATGAAAGCGGCAAAATTATCTGGAGTTCAAAAAACATCACGGGTACAGTTGATTATACCTTAAGCGACGATATTAATTTGCTTCCCGCGGCCAGAAAAAACGCATTTGTTAAGCTGGCCAACGACACTGCGGAAAAAGCTTTTAACCTGATGATGTCCGGGTTCTAGTGACACTCTCTGAGAGCTAGCGGAGCGACGCTCGAAGAGCAAGTGGAATTATCCCAGGAACGAAGTGACGTGGGATTTGAGGCTCGAAGACTGACGCATAATTGCAAAGAATGTCATTCCGAATCTCGCACGCGGATGAGGAATCTCAAACAATAATTAAAAGATACTGGATTCCGTATCGCGCTTCGCTTGTACGGAATGACAAAAGTGGTTTATGAAACATTCAGTCCGAAAATTCGGTCGATTTCTTTTTTTGCCCGTCAATGACGCAAACGAGGCGCTGAGCGTCTGGCCCTACGGCGCGCATGATGTCAAGGAAGTCACGGGTATTGCACCCTCCGCTACGCGGGATTGTTCAGCTAGCCAATTCCGCTTCGCTTCGCTTCAGAATTGGAGTTTCACAATAAAAAATCTTTCTTTATTCCTGAAAAAACTATCAAGCAAATATTTACTGCTGGTTGCCGCCGAAGAAAAAATATGCTGCGATGAATTATCTTTGCGCCGTCTATTGCAGATTGCCGACAAAAAGAAAGCTGGAATAGTTTATTCAGATTTTGTTTCGCGCAAGGGAAAGAATCTGGTTCCTAACCGACTTATTGATTATCAGCAAGGCAGTATCCGCGACAATTTTAATTTTGGACATATTTTGATTTTTTCCTGTATGGCGGTTAAATCCGCCTTGCAAAAATACGGCTCATTGCCTTCAGAAGAAAACGCCGCTTTATACGACTTGTGTCTGAAAGTTTCTGCTGACCATGACCTGATTCATGTGCCGGAATTTTTGTACACGGTATCCGTAAAAAAACATAAAAAAATAAAAATATCCGGCAGGAAAACAGAGTCACACTTCGCCTATGTAGCGAAAGAAAATTTAATTCATCAAAAAAAGATGGAAAAAATAGCGACAAATCATCTGAAGCGTATAGGGGCGTATCTGCCCCCGCGTACAAAAATCACAAATAAAGAACAGGATGATCTCCAATGGAAAGTAAGCGTCGTCATCCCAGTGCTCAACCGTAAAAAGACAATTGCTGACGCTCTGGCCAGCGCTCTGGAGCAGAAAACAGATTTCGCGTTCAATATTATTGTCGTGGATAATCATTCCACGGACGGCACCACGGAAATTTTGAAAAAGTTCACCGCGAAGTATCCCCATATTCATCATATTATTCCTTCCAGACGCGATCTCGGAATAGGCGGCTGCTGGAATGAAGCAATCAATTCGCCGCACTGCGGACGTTATGTTGTTCAGCTCGATTCTGATGATCTTTACAATTCGCCTGGAGTGCTGCAAAAAATCGTGGACACCATGCGCGCGGGAAATTACGCGATGGTTGTCGGTTCTTACACAATTGTCAATGAGCGTCTGAAAAAGATTCCGCCGGGGCTAATCGCGCATAAAGAATGGACACAGGTAAATGGTCATAATAATTTGTTGCGGGTAAACGGTATGGGAGCGCCCCGCGCGTTTGATTCTTCTATCATCCGTCAGATTGGTTTCCCCAATGTCAGTTATGGCGAGGATTACGCTATTGCGCTCAGAATTACCCGTGAATATAAAGTCGGAAGAATTTACGAAAATTTGTATCTGTGCCGTCGCTGGAAGAACAATACAGATGCCGGAATTTCCGTTGAGAAACAAAACAGTAATGATTATTACAAAGATAAATTGCGTTCCATAGAAATCAAGGAGCGACAGACCTTGAACAAAAAGAGCAAAGAATTAGAAAATAGAACCTTTGTGGAGTATAACGGCAAAACGAAAAAATATTTAGTCGCGTTTTGCCAAAAACTTTATGACTCACAAAAGAAAAACTGGCCGAAAATGGCTGAAGCTTGTCGTGATTTGTCTTCCGTGAAAACAAGAGAATTATCAGGCGAATATAAAATTTATCTGCAATACAATCCCGCCCGCGCAGTAAGCAGCGGCGCCGCCGTTGACGCGGCATCAATCAAATCCAGACCATGCTTTTTGTGTCAAGACAATCTTCCGAAAGAGCAGCAAGGTATTTTATACAGGGATCGGTATTTGATTCTCTGCAATCCGGCGCCGATTTTTAAAAATCATTTTACAATAGTCGCTCTGAGACATGAGCCGCAGGAAATAGCCATATCAATAAATTGGCTTTTACAGTTGGCCGCCGATGCATCACCGGATTACGCTGTCTTTTACAATGGCCCTGACTGCGGCGCTTCTGCTCCTGATCATTTACACTTTCAGATGGTTCCGGTTAATGCCCTGCCTTTTTTGAAGGATTCAAAGGGACTGCCGCCAGCCAAAGAAATATTTTCTGTTAGATATAGAATGGGTAAAAATCTTGATCGTTCTTTTGTAATTCTGGCGTCGAAAAATGCGAAGGCTTTAGCCGAACAATTTTCGCGTTTATTGAAAGCCGCGCAAAAAACTCTTAAGACAAATGATGAGCCGCTGGTTAATATCATTTGCGCTTGTGAAGACAATTACTGGCGGCTGGTTGTCTTTTTGCGGCAGAAACATCGTCCCGCCGCTTATTTCGCAAAAGGAGAGAATAGAATTTTTATTTCTCCCGGGGCGGTTGATATGGCTGGAGTAATTATCACGCCGCTTCTGGATAATTATAACCGTTTGGATTATAATACTATACGTGGAATTTATAGGGAAGTGTCGCTGCCACGAGGTGTAATGAATATAATAATAAAAGAATTGTAATTAGAAATGACTGATACCGAAGAAATAATTATTGATAGCGCAATGAGTTTTTCCGAGGCTATTGAAGGAACAATGGCTCCGGAAGAAATTATCGATAGTCTGTCCCTTGTCGATGTCCTGTACTATTCTTTTGACAGCAGAAAGCATCAGGGGCAGCTTATTGTAAAAAGAGAACTGGAAGATGATGTCTACGAAATATTTGCTCTTATTGAAAAACTTCAATTTCCCGTCGAAAAAGTTGTTCCCATCATGTTTTACGCGTGGAGCGATTATGATTCCATGGCCGCGAATAACACTTCTGGTTTTAATTTTCGCGTGATTGAAGGAACAACAAAATTATCCATGCATTCACTGGGGAAAGCCTTGGATATCAACCCGGTGCAGAATCCGGTTATTTATCCAAACGGCGTGATTGCTCCGGAAGGCGCTAAATACCTTCCACAAAATAAGGGAACATTCACGGCAGACAATGCCATAGTTCAGGAATTTATCAAACGCGGTTGGCACTGGGGCGGCAATTTCGATCAGCCGAAGGACTATCATCATTTTGAAAAACCATAAAAAAGTCTGACTCTATTAATTCACCCATCTGTAGAATTTTCCTCCTGATATCTTCTTAAATTTCCATCATTATTTAAAATATCTATCCAATTAGCAAAAATCTCAATGGCTGTTTTTAGGATAGGAATACGTCTGGCAAAGCTGTAATTAAATCCCTTTCTCAAACTATGCAAACCGCAGGGGTGACTTAAGCCCTCTTTTTTTGCCATAAAGTTGTGAGGGATAATTTGTAATAATAGGTAGTAATTAGTAATTATTAGTTGACATATGGCTGCTATTAAAATAAATAAATGCCCATAACTCTCGCGACAAAACTGGTTGTGGTGTTTTATAAAAAACAGAATCAGTTCATTTAGGACTGTTCAATTTAATGATGGAGGACATATGAGGAACCTGAAAAATATTTACCGGACAATTGGATGCATCAGCTTGGCCTTGATGATGCTTACGCTGGCGGGTTGCGGCAGCAGTACTTCGACACCGCAACCGGCGGCGACGAAAACAACAGAGACAGGAAGCGTAACTGCCGATGGCTCGGGCATTGTTTCGGCATCAACGCCAGTGGCGGCTCCGCTGGGCAACACCGTGACTGTCCAGGCGGGCACTGTTCTGACCACGGATGCCGCGGGCACGACCCCTGTAACAGGCACCATACCGACAGCAGTAAGCTATTCGACAACATTAACGGATCTTCCCGCCGCCGCCCAGACCCTGCCCAGCGGTTGCACGCTGGCGGCATTTCTGGATATTTCCATGGGCACAGTGAAATATTTTTCCAATCCCCTGAAGTTGACCATGAATGTGATCTCCGGCGGCGCCGGTGTGGGGGATACAGTGGCCTTTTACACCTTCAATGCCGTAACGAATACATGGGAACCTGTTGATGACGCAGTGGTTGCTGCAGACGGGACAGCAGCTCTTTCCATTCATCACCTCTCTATTTGGGCGGCGTTCAAAACAACGACTCCGCCTCCGGGCAAACCCAGCGGCATCTCGGCCAGTGCCGGCAACGCCAAGGTCACGGTTTCCTGGACGGCCCCGAATGTAGAAGGCCCATCGCCGGTTACATCATACAACATTTATTACTCAACAGCTCCGGGAGTAACAATAACGACTGGCACCAAGATTACAGGCGCTGTCAGCCCCTGTGAGATTGCACCGCTTCCAAACACCACTGAGCACTTTTTCGTTGTGACGGCAGTCAACGCCAACGGCGAAGGCGGTCTTTCCAAGGAAGTATCGGCAACACCTGATGAAAGCCTGCAAATACCGGAAAGTCCCAATGGTGTTGTCCTCACCGCCGGTTCGGGGAGTGTTTCTGTTTCGTGGAACACCAAACTGTACGCGACATCCTACAATATTTACTACTCTGATACCTTGACCACCAAAGCCGCCCTGCTGGCTGGCGGAACCAAGTATCCGGTCTTAGCCACATCGGCAGATCCGCAACCGGCGACACAATCGCAGGTAATAAGCCCGTTGACGGCGGGGACGACATACTACTTTGTTGTGACATCTCAGAATAGTGTAGGAGAGAGCGACGGGCAAACTACCCCCAAGACGAAGGCTCCTAACCCATAAGATCGACACCTGTAATCAGGTCATATTACCCCATGTTAAAGGAAGGCGTCCTGTGCGGGACGCCTTCCTTGCGGGTATTCAATATGTTTATTTTTTCAACACAGGTCGGTATCCTGATGTTATCGGATTGATGAATATTAATTGTTCGTAGGTTAAATAATGATGTTTTGCCATTTCAGCCGTTTTTTTCTGCTTTCCCTCGCAGTGCTCTTATTAATTCCCGCAGTAGCGTCGTCAGCCTCTGCAAATGGTGAAAACGAAGTTTACACCCTCGGAGAAGTTGTTGTAACCGCCAAGAACGGCGGCGTTGAAGCGACCCAGGCTGTCCAATTGGTGACCGCCGAGGAGATCAAAAGCAAAAATGCCAAGACTCTTGATGAGGCAATCAATCTTCTTCCGGGGGTCAATATCCGGCTCGGCGGCGAAGGCGTTCCCAGAATCGATATCAGGGGGTTTAAAACCAGGCATGTCATTTTGCTGTTGAACGGCGTCCCTCTAAACTCTGCCTTCGATCAGCAGTTTGATCCTTCCGTCATTCCTACCGAAAATATCGCCATGATTAAAATGACGACAGGCCCCAGTTCCGTTCTTTACGGCCAGGGAGGCCTGGGCGGTGTGATTAACATTATCACAAAGAAGGGAACGAAAGGAATCAATGGGATGATCGCGGCAGAAACAGGCGACCATGAACCGTACCTGGGAAGGGCAAGCCTGTCCGGTGGTGCGGGCAAGTATGACTTTTTCCTCAGTGGCAGAACTTCTAAGCAAAACAGTTTTCCCCTTTCCGATGATTTTACTGCGACGCCCCTGGAAAAAGGAAAATATCGCAGCAATAGCGACAATGAAAGGAACAACGGTTTTGCGAACATCGGTTATCAGGCGACCAGCGAATTGACATTGGGGTTGACCGTTGATTACCATCAGGGAGAATTCGGCAAGCCACCCAGTGTTATTCTGAATCCTTCAGATCCTTTTGCCTCCAAGCCGAAGTACGAACGGATTGACGATTATAGGGGATTTTCCGCTCAATTGGCGGGAGAATATACCCCTTCCGGACCCTTCAGCCTTAAGGGCTGGGTTTTTACAAATCAGCTGGAAGAACACGACAATTATTACGACGACGGCAACTTCAACTCCTTCAGCAAAAGCGGGTCCGCCATACTTAAGAACAATTCCAGTATTAGCGGCTTATCCCTTCATCCCAAATATGATTTGGGGCGGGCAGGGGTAATGACCGGGGCCTTTTCGTATGAGCAATACAGCTTTGACCAGAATGGCTTCCAGATGAGCGGCGGAGGTGGCGGTGGCGGTAGTGGCCACGGCGGTGGTGGTGGAGGAGGTGGCGGCGGCGGTACGGCAACCAAGTCTGACGTTAACGTTGATAAGTACCTGAATATTTATTCGGTCTCCGTGGAATATGAAGTCTCTCCGATCGACAAATTAGGTTTTGTTCTCGGCTATGGCCATTACTTTCAAAGCAGGAGCGAAAAAGATGACAATGATTTCAGCGTGCTGGTCGGCGCCCATTATGATGTTTTGCAAAATACCAGGCTGAAAGCAGCCTTCAACAGAAACATACGTTTTCCCTCGCTCAGCCAGCTCTATGACGCGAAAAGCGGGAACCTTAATCTCAAAACCGAAGTGGCGTATCTTTATCAATTAGGGCTGGAACAGAAACTTCCTTGGCACACTCAGGCAGGCCTTACCGGTTTCTACACCGACGCAACAAATTTTATTGAAAAGAATGACCTGACAAACATGTACGAAAACAATGAAAAAGATCGCTTCATCGGCTTTGAGGCCACTTTGGAAGCCCGCTTTGTGAAGAATCTCTTGCTGCGGGCATCTTACACCTATCTTTATTCGGAAGACATGTCGAATTCCGGAAAAGATGAATTGCAGTATCGTCCCCAAGATAAACTGGTGTTTGATGGGAAATATGATTTCGATTTCGGTCTCACGCCCTCTTTCTCCTACACCTATATTGCCAACCAGTTTTTTTACTCGAAGCCGAGCGCAGGACCGCTACAAAAGGGGAAACTTAATGATTACAGTCTGGTTGATGTCAAACTAAACCAGAAATTTATGAATGGAAAAGTAAACCTCTATTTCGGCGCAAATAATATATTCGATGTTAATTATGAGACGAGCTACGGTTATCCCCAAACCGGACGATTTATCTATGGTGGAGTTGAATTTGCCACATCAATCTTTTAGAGCGAGATGGCATTAAATGCTTAAAGTAAGCTCTTTGACATATACCTATCCGGGAGAAGAGAAGCCCGCGCTTGCGGACGTATCGCTTCATGCCGGGGCTGGAGAATGCCTGTGTATTACGGGGCGTTCGGGTTGCGGGAAAACAACTCTTTTGCTGGCCATTAAGGGTTTACTACAGGAAGGGACGATTACCGGAGATATCCAAATCAAGGCATCGGAGTTTGAAAAGAAGCTTTTCCAAGATGAGATCGGCTTTGTTTTTCAGAACGCCGATTCGCAGATACTTTGCTCAACGGTGTTTGAGGAAGTGGCCTTCGGCCCGGAAAATTTATGTATTCATCCCGATGAGATCAATACACGGATCAACGCATCTCTTAGCAATGTCGGGTTGGCCGGTTTCGGTAACAGGAATGTAGAGCGATTATCGTCCGGGCAAAAACACCGGTTGGCGATTGCATCTGTTTTGTCCATGAATCCGAAGATCCTTTTGCTTGATGAGCCGACCTCTCAGCTGGATGCAGATGGAAAATCCGAACTGGTTCAGACCTTAAAGGAACTTAAAGGACAGGGATATACGCTGCTCATTGTCGAGCATCAATTGGAGCCTTTCAAGGATTTGGTTGACCGTTACGTCTTAATCGCTGACGGACGCCTGATGGAAACATCCAATGCGATTCCTGCGGAATTTGCCGGATCACAGGGAATCGACCACGAATATCCTGCGGAAAGAAACAAACTCCGCGCGGGGACACCAATTGTTTCAATTAATGGACTTTGCCTTTCTTATCCCGGCGTCGGTGAAATCCTGAAAGACATTGACCTCGCCATTTTCAAAGGTGAACGTGTGCACATCTTCGGCCGCAACGGTTCGGGAAAATCAAGTCTTTTAGCTGCTATTGCCGGCGCTGTGAAACCTGATGCGGGAACGATACAGGTGGCTAATACAAACGTAACCGGGAAAACAAATATGTTCGGAAAGGTTGGCTATATGCTGCAGAATCCGCAGCGGCAGCTTTTTGAAAACACCGTATTTGAGGAAGTTGCCTTTTCCCTGAAGAGACTGCGGTTGCCTGTGCCGGAAATAAACCTCTGTGTTAAGGAAGCGCTGGAAATTTGTGAAGCGGACCACTTGATGGACAAGTTGCCTCTTACCCTGAGTTTCGGCGAGCAGCACCGGGTTGCGCTGGCATCGGTTCTGGCGCCGAAACCGGATGTCCTGTTGCTGGATGAACCTTTTTCGGGACTGGACTTCAATCAGAGACGCCGGTTGCTGCTGATCTTGGCCAATTTAAGGGAAAAATGCGCTACCACTATTGTAATTGCATCTCATGATTCTCTTCCGGATCAAAACTGGCCTGATTGCGTTATTAAAATTGAAAACGGCGCTGTGGCGTCATCTTAAGGATTTCAGGCGAAAAATATGCAAAAGCCAATGAGCAATTATGGCTGTCAGTTCAGGGCGGTCGATTCCCCCGTGCACCGGCTGGGCGCCGGGGTGAAACTCCTGATGGGGATGCTGCTCAGCGCGGCAGCTGTCCTATCGCATGAACCGTGGTCGCTGGGCGTAGTGCTGGCCCTGAATTTGATATATTATTTCAGTGCGCGATTGACGCTTGCCGACTTCTGGCAGGATACCCGTTATCTCCTTGTGCAGATGTTGATCATTATCGGGCTCTACGCAATACGCTATGGCTTTCCTGATGGTCTGGGACCGAGTTTGCGGGTTTCCCTGCAAATAGCCCTTTTTTTTATTCCGGGTGTTGTCTTTCTGCGCACAACCCAGGCATCACAGATGATGCGTGGATTGCGCAAAATTCTTCCGTACCGCATCGCTTTTCTGGTATTTACCAGTTTCCGGTTTGTACCGCTCTTTGCGCGGGAGATTCGAGAGATCGTAATGGCACAGAAGCTCCGGGGTGCCCGTCTTTCCTTTCGCGATTTACTCAACCCGGGAAATTGGAAAGACACATTTCACTGCCTGATGATTCCGCTGCTTGTTCGCGCTTTGAAAACGGCTGATGAAGCAGCTCTTTCGGCGAAGGCCAGGGGCTTTGGAATCCGGCCTGAACGCACCTATTTTGATGCGCATCTGTTTCCTGAAGTTACAGCGGATGGTTTACGGGGCAACAAATACAACGAGACTAGTTAACATAATGGGGGAAATTATATGAAGTCTGATATTCATTTTCTTTGGTGGCGTTTTACTCTGCGTGAAGCTCTTTTATTGGGTTTCTTTGCCACTTTTATCGTCCTGACGCGCGCAGCCCTCAGGCTCCACTTTTCCCTGCCCGGTCATTCCATGTTTTTTTTAATGTTTTTTCTCCTCATGTCCCGGGCATGCGTGCCCAAGATTGGAACAACGACAATGGTTGGTCTGATCTCCGGCTTGTTGTGTATGATGCTCGGGATGGCCAAGCTGGGACCGCTGATTTTATTTAATTTCGTGTTGCCGGCAATTATTGTTGATATCGCCGGCGCTCTCTTTCCCAACATGGTTAGAAGCTACGCGGCTTGTCTGATCGTGGGCATTGTCGCCTCCATCAGTAAAAATGTTTCCAGCATCGGAATAGATTATCTCATGGGAATGGAGCCGGAGATCATCACCCGGCATGCATTTATAACCACGATTGCCGGTGTGCTTTTTGGAGGCGCGGGATCACTGCTTGTGCCGCCGGTTGTCCGGAAGCTGCAAGCGAATAAATTAATCCCCTCGCCGCCGTCCAAAAATAATGATTGCAAACCGGTTCAGGAAAACGAACCTGAAAATCCAACATCCCATTGAGGAGTCTGCCCAGTGAAGATTTTTGTATGTATTGATGATACGGATAATATCGACAGCAGAGGCACCGGTGAGTTGGCTGCTCTGCTTGCAGCCGATATCGATAAAAACGGATGGGGCAGAAGTTCCTATATCACCCGTCACCAGTTGCTGGTTCATCCCGATATACCTTACACGTCGCATAATAGTTCCATGTGTTTTTCCGCCGACATCGATGAAGCTCACATGGAAACGTTCATTTACCATGCAAAGAAGTTTTTGAAAACGGAAAGCGCTGAAGGATCCGATCCGGGCTTGTGCATCGTTGCCGCCGGACGGCTGGAACAGAGGGAAACGATTATCGCCTTCGGACAAAAGGCAAAACGGATAATTCTGACCCAGCGAGAAGCTTATGACTTGGCGCTGTCTCTGGGAATCCATCTCTCCGCGCATGGAGGAACTGGAGACGGCGTTATCGGAGCGCTGGCCGGTGTAGGTTTGCGGATGAGCGGCAATGACGGCCGTTTGCGCGGTAAAATCAAAATAGATTCGGCAAATAAGACAATCAAAGTTGGCGAGATTTGCGCCCATCCCTTTGTTGATGAGGTCAGAAATATAGACGGGAAGATCATCCCTGATGAGCAGATCATTGAATTGGGTGAGAAGGTCAAGACCGTATTGCTGGGCGGGAAACTGGTTCTCCTTGTAATGCCGGTTGAAGGTGAAGCCAGCAGCGCTTTCTGGAGAACGTGCCCCAAGCATATTTTAAAAACTTATTGATATCTTGAGCATGAAATGTGGTTTGTGAATCGAAAAGAAGGCAAGGTATTCATTTACGGAAAAGACGATCCGATTGCGGCGGTCGATGCGGCAGCCGCCTGCATTAGTTTTCGTCCTGATGCCGAAGAAGAAATTGTCGCGGATGAACCCGTATCCTGTTATAATTGCCGCTACCGGCGATGGGGCGCCGATTCCTTTACCTGTCAAAACATGCTTAAGATGAAGCGATAAGATCGGTATATATATTACGATGCGCGTTTCATCTAATGGTCAGATAAAAGGACAACGATACATTAGTTCGAAAAGCGGTGTTGCTGGCCAGGGAACAGGATCTTCCAGCGTATCGCCCCAAGGCAATTATTATGGCAAACATTTCGCTTACATTAAGGATATCATCCAGAAAAATCTTTCCTATCCCTATAAAGCGAAAATGAAAGGATGGGCCGGAACAGTCATGGTCTCCTTCATCATATTGGAAAACGGGCAAGTTAAAAATATCCACGTTATCAAAAGTTCAGGATATGAGGTTTTAGACAATAACGTTATAGAAACAATCAAAGCCGTAGCGCCGTTTCCCCAACCGCCGATTACGGCCGAGTTGCAGATGCCAATTTGCTATCGGCTGGAAAGGTAAAGTCCCGTCATTCACAAACGTTTAACTTTCCTTTAAAGAGGACGTGCTACAATAATGCCGGTAAACTTTTTATTAGATTTCAGAAAAGCGGTAAGAGTTTTTTGTGAAATAACCACTGCACCTTCTTTTTTTGACGCGTGAAGTAAATGCAAATTCTTCCTATACCAGATAGCGAAGCCTGAGTGTGCCACATCCAGTCCTTCTTGATTAGTGGTAAAAGCGATAATGTCACCGTTTTGGATTATTGCTTTCTGAGTGTTTAACTTATCTTTTTCAATTATATAAAAAGTCTTGCGAGAGAGATTTTTTTCCGCCGCTAACATTTTGGCAAATTGCGTTTTGTTATTAAGTGCTACGTATAATTTGCGATTATAAGTCATGAAATTAATCTTTTTACATTGCGGTTTCCCGCCAAGGCGGCGCGACACATTTATCAAAATTTTCTTTTTCTCATTGTCGCGCAGCCAGTCGGTAAAATAATGCAGGCGGGAAGAATAGCCGTTGATTTTCCCCCGACGATAACGGATTAATTGCAGGTTTCTCCGGAATTCATTGCGTAAAATTTTTCCGGCAGAGGCGCATCTGGCTAGAGCGATAACCGCCTCCACAAAAGTCGTGCAATCAAATGCCGACACATTGACAATCAACTTTTCTTTCTTTGTTATTTCAAGCGTTCCCGCCTTGTATGGAGCGTTAATAAATAAAAGTCCGATTTCCACTATGGAATCGCCATAAGATGGATTGCCATCCTGCAAAGATTTCTTTCGCGAAGATTTATTAACTTTGTATTTGTTTGTTTTCACTATAATCAACCTGTCATTGTCGTCATTTTTAAATGATTATCGTGGACAAAGCAAATACAAAGATTAAAAATATTTAATGATAATTAAAAAGAAATTGTTCAGAATTATACAAAAAAAGGAGCGGTCGGTATTTAAGCCGACCGCTTGTTATGGATTATATATCGGGGAGTTAAATCCCCATACGCTTCGCTTGTTTTACCACGGTACTTTGTACCTGGTATAGTTCGCCTTACGCTTCAAATTTCACTTTGTTCGTTTTCAGCTTGGCTCACTATCAGCAAGTGTCAAATCCCCATACGCTTCGCTTCGGAGATAATTCCACTTACACTTCAAACTTCGCTACGCTTGTTTTCAGTGAGTGTCATTAAAGAGCATTAACTTTTTTGGTCAGCCGAGAAATTTTGCGGGAGGCGTTTTTTTTATGAATTATACCCTTAACTCCTGCTTTGCTGAGCGTTGGAATAACCGCTTTTAACGCATTAATAGAATTTTCTTTATTTTTGCTGTCCACACTTATAATTACTGCCTTTATCTTTGTTTTGATCGCGGACTTTGCGGCGATATTGCGCTTACGATTTTTTTTGTTCTGACGGTCACGTTTTTCTGCAGATTTATGTGTTGCCAAAGCTATCCTCCTGAATTTATTTCAATAGTTTTAATATGGTGGCGTTATCTAGCCCAATTATTTAAGGCTGTCAAGCACAAACTGGATGATTATCGTTGTCTATCCCTTTGTTTTGTCACGGGGAAAATATCAATTTCCCCCAATAACTTCAATTGTTAAGCTTGAATTATTTCCCAAAATTATTAATCGGTGCAGACTTATTTTTTCTTCGGTTTTGTTTTTTGTTTTCTCTTTTGAGCGTTCTTTAGAGCTGCTTCAATAAATCTGCTGAAAAGAGGATGAGGTTTTACTGGTCTTGATTTGAATTCCGGATGAAATTGACATCCTAGAAACCAAGGATGGTCATTTATTTCGACTATTTCCGCCAATCGTCCGTCAGGCGACATTCCCGTTATTCTCAATTTCTTATCCGTGAGGGTTTTTTTATAGTCATTGTTGAGTTCGTAACGGTGACGATGACGCTCGGAGATTTTTTTCTGTCCATAGGCGATGAAAGCAAAAGAATCCGGTTCTACAGCACACGGCCATGCGCCTAGTCTCATGGACGCTCCTTTTTCCTTGACGTTACGTTGTTCGGGAAGAAGGTCAATTACCGGATAAGGAGTCTGGGGATCAAATTCGGAACTGTTGGCTTTATCCAATCCGCAAATATTTCTGGCGTACTCAACTACAGCCATTTGCATTCCCAGACAAATCCCGAAAAAGGGGATTTTTTTCTCACGCGCGCGTTGGATGGCCAGTACCATACCTTCTATTCCACGGATCCCGAAACCACCGGGAACTAAAATCGCATCAACATCATCAAGATTATTACCCAAACCTTCGGCTTCAATTTTCTCCGAATCAATATATTTTAATTTTACGCGGCAATTGTTGGCAATACCTCCATGAACCAGTGCTTCGTTAAGACTTTTGTATGAATCGGTAAGATTGACATACTTGCCGACGATGCCTATGGTAACTTCATTTAACGGATTATGAAATTTATTGACAACGTCTTCCCATATGTCAAGCTTCGGCTGTCCCGTCCAGATATTGAGCAGATCGACAATTTTGGCATCCAGTCCTTCCCGATGAAAAACTAGTGGCACTTCATAAATACAGCTGACATCTTTGGCGGTAAATACAGAATTGACCTCTACATTACAGAAAAGAGCAATTTTAGATTTAATATCTTCGGAAAGAAAATTTTCCGTCCGGCAAAGCAGGATATCGGGCTGAATACCAATTTCGCGCAGAGCTTTGACGCTGTGTTGTGTGGGCTTGGTTTTAACCTCGCCCGCTGTCTTGATGAGAGGCACCCATGTGAGATGAATAAAGATGGCGTTTTCTCTTCCCGCTTCATTACGGAACTGGCGGATAGCTTCCAGAAAGGGAAGGCTTTCAATGTCGCCGACCGTGCCGCCAATTTCCACTATAGCCACGTCAAAACCAGCCGCCGTTTTTCTGATGTAATCCTTGATTTCATTAGTAATGTGGGGGATGACTTGAACAGTTTTACCAAGATAGTCTCCTCGTCTTTCTTTTGTAATTACGGAATAATAAACCTGCCCTGTGGTAAGATTATTGCTTTTTGCCATGCAAGTAGAGCAGAATCTCTCATAATGCCCCAGATCAAGATCTGTTTCCGCCCCGTCGTCGGTAACAAAAACTTCACCATGCTGAAAAGGACTCATTGTTCCGGGATCGACATTGATATAAGGATCAAGTTTTTGGTTGCTGACTTTCAGACCACGGCACTCCAAAAGAGCCGAGATTGAAGCTGCCGCCAAACCTTTTCCCAGAGAAGAAAGAACACCACCCGTGACAAAGATAAATTTTGTTTTCATAATTATTCCTCAAAAATTTACACGCATATAATTTGTTGTAATAAACTCTTTATCTTAACAATATTTTTGGAAAGGTTTCATTTTCCTGATGCTGCCCATTGTTTAATTTGTCCTGCCAGAATTTCCACCGGTTCACTGAACAAATCGGCTATGGGAATTTTTTCCAGATAATTGTCATCCCACACGATATTGTATTCGTTGACCAGATTTCTTATATCATTATAACGATAACCTAAAACTTCTTTCTTTTTACTGACTGACAGAAGTTCATTATATTCCACATGGAGCAGGAGCAAGTTGCTGACAAAATTATTTTCCTCCAGCAACGGTAATATTATTATAGAAGCTCCATCCGCTTTGCCTTTACCGATATAAACGTGGCCTGTGCTGACGATAGTCCTTTTTGTGCCCATCAACAGTTTAGAAGTTTCCGCTCTTGATACCATTTGGCTGGCTATTCCATCTTTCTTTATTATGGCAATGGTCGAATCTTCCGATGGATTGCCCCGCCCGTCGAGATTATTGATGTCGTAAAGAGTATATCCGCGCACAGCGTAGACTACAGGCTGTATTCTGCTTATGGTCATGACGTTCTTATAAGTCAAATCTTTGACTTTAAAGTTTAATTTCTCCAGTAGATCAAAAATGATGCCTTTCAATACAGTTTCCTTGCGGGTCGTGCCTACCGTGACGGTTTTGGCCTGATGGCGGATAGCGTCGATTGGGCGGGTGAGTTCATCAATTGCTCTTCCCAGGGCAATGTCCAGAAAATTCAGCGGCGAGACAAAGCCGTTATCAAGTTTAAATTCGTGACGGAAATCGTCCAGAGGCAGTTTACCGGAAGCGTATTTCAGTAGAATTATCAAATCGGAAATTGTCCGGACGCTTAATAAATGGAAAGCGCCGTCGTTGCGCCGGCGATTAAAAGATTTGTCGAACTTATTGATTATCTGGCGGAGACGGACGTCGGCAATTTTTTCATATAGCGAATAATTTTTCTTGATCTGTTCCGCCATGGCCAGATTGAGAGAATTGCGGAATTCTTTGAAAAGAACAGCTTCCTTATTAATACTGCAGGCGGCATAATATCCCCACAGATGCCCAGCCATTGTATTGAGGATTACCGGCAGGGGCATCGGCGCAGCGGGAACAGGAATTACGGCATCGGCGACTTTATCGAAGCGTTGATCATCTTCCTCTGCGAAAACAATAACGGAGGCTTTGTGGGCTTTAAAAATTTCCACCTCTTTGACGATATCTTCCATGACGGGGCCCGGATTTCCGGAGGCGCAAACCAGGATTAAAGGTTCTGCCGACAGGTCAATATGTTTTTTATTTTCAACTATGTCGGAGGAAATAATTTTGTAGCAAAGTTCGCTGAGCTTGATTCTGATTTCATCGGCGGCAGCTTTGTTGGGGCCGCTTCCCACTATCGCCCAGAATTTATTGCCGGAAGTTTTTTCGACGGATGCGGCAATTTCCTCCCGGCGGGCAAAAACGCGGGCCATTAGCTGAGGCGCTGTTTCCATATTGCGCAATTTGGAAGAGATATAATCATCCGTCCTGGTTCCTAAAAGTTGTGCGATGAAAAGAGCCAGCACTTGTCCTGCGATAATCTGGGAGTAAAAAGCTTTCGTGGAAGCCACCGACATTTCAATATCACGGCCGTCACTGGTATAAAATACGCCATGCGATTTAGAGGTGATATCCGATTGTCTTCTGTTGACGATGGAAATAACAAAAGCACCCCGATCTCTGGCCATTGCTACGGCGCGATTGGTATCTGTTGTTGTTCCTGATTGAGTGATGGGAATAATCAAAGTATCCGCCAGACTATCTTTAAGTAAAAATCCGCTCAGTTCCGAAGCCAGTTTGGCTGTTATGTTAATATTCTTATCTTTTAAATAATGCGTCAGCGCGTCGGCGACAGCAACTCCGGCGACAGCCGCCGTTCCGTGACCTATAACGATAATATTTTTTATTTTACCCCGCTTAAGGCCTGTTTTTACAACAGTGGGAAAGATATTCGCTCCCAGATTGAAAATGACCCGCGGCGAAGAGTCTTTTTTGACAGTGATGCGGTATTTGCCTCGTAGAGTTTTTTTGATGGAAGCAGCCGATTCGGAAATTTCCTTGAGAAAAAAATGAGGATAATCGCCGCGATCAATATCTCTTGTCGTAATTTCAGCTTTTTGCAGAGAGCTGTCTTTAAGGATAATTTCTGCGCCGTCATAAGAGCAGGCCTTGATTCCTGTAAGCCCCCCGGAGGAATTTTGATCCAGAATGAAAATTTGTCCCGTCACCTCTTTTGCACCGCTGCCGGTCTCTCCGTTCATTTTTATGAAATGGGGCATTACTTCCACCAGTCCATAGAGTTCCGAAGAAAACATGTACTGGTCGGAACCAATGCCGACATAAATAGATTGGCCGCTGCCCCTCAGAGCAAGAAAAAATTTGCCCGGTTCCAGATCACAGGTCATGGCTATGGCGTGCGATCCTTCAAAATCATTTACGGCAAGGCGAAATGCTTCCGTTAGATTTTGGTTTTCCTTGAGATATTTTTCAATTTGTAGGGGAATAATTTTTGTGTCGGTTGTAACTTTTGTGTCAATCGGTTCTTTGTCCAGTTCCAGAGCGTTGTAAAGCGCCGGATAATTATCAATGTCGCCGTTAAGAATAACGTTAATATTTGCTGTTGATTCTGAATAAAAAGGGAAGGCAGGTTTGGTCTGATTCGGTTTATAATTATTCACCGGATGGCAGTTTTCTTCTGTTATGGAACCAACAGAAGCCCAGCGGGTGTGCATAAGCGCTGTTTCGCAGGTTGTATCCATCTGGGCAAAATATTGAAAAATTTTATCTGTTCTGATGGTTTGTTTCAGCTCGTTGGCGTTGCGCTCCAATTCGCCGACTATGGAAAATGTTTTGTAGGTAAAGGTTACTGTCGTTTTTCTCTTGCCGGCAATCGCCTGATTGGCGACGCAAATCGAACCATTGAGGATTTCTCCCTCTTGTGAGCGCTTTAAATAATCTTCGTATAATCCTTTCTCCCTCAAACCGGACGATACGCTTTCCATGTCTTTCTTTAGTGTAAAAACAATCTGCAGACCGGCGGAATCTCTGCCGCGGACTTCCAGACGATTTAGCGAATTAAGCAAAAGATTAATCTGTCTGTATTTTCTAAAAGCCGCCTTGTTAATATCGGTTGGTTTTTTCGTGCCGGAGAGATCGATAATCTTTGCGAAATTATTTAGAATGTCTTTTTCCAGACTCCACACAATATCCTTAAATAAAATAACTCTGCTGTTGATGATTTCCAGATCGGCGGAAGAAAATTTCGCCGCATTGTCCTCCAGAATTTTTTCTTCTTCCTCTAGAAATAATTTCATTTGTTCGGCTAAGCCGAACAATTCTTCTTTTTCCCCGGCCTGAAAGAAAAAAGCTTCCTGCCAGTTTTCTTCTTTGAGTTCCTGTGCGATTTTTTCCATGGAACTTAGCGTTTCCATGCTGTGCAAGTATTCTTTCGCGGTAATCTTCCCGCTTAAAATATTTTTCAGGCAGGAATTTTTGACTTTCTTCCACAACTTCGTAAGAGCAAGGTCGGCGTTTAATACTTCTGATTTTTTATTGGAACGGAAGGTCATTAGCCCGGCAAAGCCGCAGTTGAGTTGCGAGGTCATAATTGGAAAAAATATTATTGACGGAGTGGGAACATTTGAAGGGTGTTTTCCCACAAATATCTGACAGTCCGTAAGGAACCGGAAAATATTTCTTATTACATTCAACATTCGAGCAATAAACATTATTGTGAAACTCCTATTCCGAAAGCGAAGCGCAGCGGAATTGGTACGTTGTAATGAGACCCAAGTTTCAGAAACAAAGTGTGCTGAAACTTATAGGTCGAATTATCCCGCGAAGCGGAGGGTCTAACACACCGCAGCGAGCTCGCGAATCTGTTTCCAAAGCTTGCTTTTAGGTTCATACCCGTGATTTTACTTTCTGCCTAGAGGCGTGAAGATTATTTATGCATCCGGTAGTAATATTGTCAGTGATATCTTTTAACCAGCCGGTGCCTTCCTGGACTTGCGCCGGCGTCAACAATTGTATCGTTTCTATGTAAGAATTGCTTTTGTTGGAAAGGCGCTGCATCATTTTTAAAAACGAATCTCTTTTCTTCAACCCTGTTTTTTCTGCATCGTTACCGGAAAGATAAGCTTCCATTCGCGGCCAATTCTGCAAAAACTGTTTTTGGGTACGCGACACGCTATCCGGATATATTTTTTTCATTTTTTTTGTGACAACTGCAAGGGAAGTTTCCATGTTTTTTGCGAACAGGCGCAGTTGTTTGATCCTTTCCGCAATGGCTTCATCCAAAACATTGCAGGCTCCGGAATATAGGGCATCGCCATACTTTTCCCTTATAAAAAATTCGCGGCGCACATACTGATACCATTGCTTCAGCGCCAGTAAATTAGCAAGATATGCTATATTATTATTAACTTTATGGCTGATATCGCCACCGTAGGTACCGGCAATAAGCGTTTTCTTTTTTTCAAGTAAAGATGAGGATGACCAAAGCATTCCTTCGGTCTTAAAATCCCGGCGGCAAATAATTCCCGCGGGAACAACCGTTCCATAATCAATTTGCACAGGTCCCACTAATCCTCCCTGTCCGCCCAGAAATATCGGTGGTTCACGCAGCATTACGCCACGCGGCACATCACCGATTAAAGAAGGAGTAGCTTTGTCCTGTTGGGGAGTATAATTGAAGTGAATATATGAACTGCCCACTTCGCTATGATTTTTTCTGCTGGTTCCTCCGGACATCAGGCAATCACAAAAATTGATCAGACTGCCTAACTGGACAAAGGGAAATAAAATTGTCTGTTTCAGACCGACACAGTGATTTGTGCCGGATTCTTCCTCCAGAAGACAACCGGAGCGAACCTGCGCATTGCTGCCCATTTTTACTCCATTTAAAAGAACGGAACCGGCAAAATATCCGCCCCTGAGTTCAACTGCCTCGCCAAGTTGACAATCAATTAAAGTGACAGGCGCTTCATACCCCAGTTTTACATCTGGAGCGATCAATGTGTTTTTGCCGTAAATCCTTGCCGCGCCGTAAATTGTTAAAGAACCTGAAATTCTTTCCAAATTTACTTCATCGCCGATCTCCACAGAAAAAGGGGCCGTCATCCGAGCCCCTTTTTTTAAGAGACAAATTACCTTTTCCGGTAAAGTTACAGTTTTTTTAATGGTTTTAGTCATAAACGTTTTTCGGACGGCTACTTGTTATTTTTTTCACAGTTGATACCCAATTTGGCCATCTTATCGGTAAACGTGTTACGGCTGATGCCTAAAAAAATCGCGGCCGAACTTTTGACACCGTTTGACCGGCGCAGGGCGATTTTAAATAAACCCTTCTCCACCATATTCATAACTTCTTCATATAACTTGCTTTTGCGGTCACCGGAAGAAGATAGAACAGTGGCGATATCCTCCAGCTTTTTTTCCATTATTTCTTCGACAGCCGCGTAAGGGGTTGCCTTAACATTCATAACAATTTCAGATTTACCCTTTTTTTTAGACCGCATTTTAAAAAACTAACTCCTTTTCGGCAAAATTTATGAAAAAATAAAAGTAGAGATTATTTAACTACTCAAAGCGATAATAATTTCAGAACTATAAAGGCGGTAATCATTAGCACAGTCAACCAGCATATTACAATAAGAGAACGCTTTTCCACCGGATGATCTAAATAATTCTTGATTTCCATTTCGACCTTTTCATTGCCCAGCTTATCCATAAGAGAACGAATAAGTAAAGCATGGTTTTCAAAAAGGTTGGAAAAAAAATAAAAGCCTTTGGTTGTTGTTAATAAAAAGTAGACTTTGCGGCGCATATCAACAACTTCTAAACGCGTAATTTCCGGCCAAGCAAATTCTTTTACCCGGAAAAACTTTTTTATTTTCATGCCTTCTTTGGTTACAATAATTTCTCTTTTTGCCGCTTCAATACCGATAAGCATGGTGCCGGCAAAAGAAATGGCCAGAATGATTTTTTCCCATGCCTGTCCCTTGAATAAACTGAGTAATAATAAAAAACAAAGAAGCGCGGCGATGGTAATAAAAGGCACAAGAAAAGCCCTATTGATTCTAAAAATTTGCTGCTCCATTTTGGTTTCCAGAGTTGATTTGTTAAACAATAATGTAATAAATATTTTTGAGGGATGAAATCACTTTTCTCTTGCCACGGGCATTATGCCCTCCGCTTTGCGGGATAATTTCCAATAGCCTTTGACTATTGGATAATTCGACTAACAAACTTTAATGCGCTTCGCTTTTAAAGTTTGAGTCTCATTACAACTTACCAATTCCGACGTGTGACCTTCAGGTTATACGCTTCGCTTTCGTAATTGGAGTTTCACGAATAAACGTTCCGCTTTTGCCGCCGCTTTTTTCCAAAAGCATAATGTCCCCGATGGTTATTTTTTTATTGACCGCCTTACACATATCGTAAATAGTGAGCGCGGCAATGCTCACCGCGATGAGTGCTTCCATTTCCACGCCGGTTTTTCCCGCGATTTGCACCTGAGCTTCTATTACAATTCGCGAGTTTTTATGATCAATATTTAGATTTATGTCAATTCCCGTTATTTCCAACGGATGACAAAGAGGAATAAGCTCGCCGGTTTTTTTCGCGGCCATAATGCCGGCAATTTTTGCCGTTGTCAAAACATTTCCCTTGGCAATTTGGCCTTTTTCTATCAATTTCAAAGTCTGTTTATCCATTTTGACAATTCCCTGAGCTCTCGCTTTACGGATTGTCTTAGCCTTGGTTGTGACGTCCACCATTTGCACATGGCCTTCATTATTTACATGGGATAACTTTTTCATGGCAGTCATTTTCTTTGGAGTTTATTAAGTTGAATCACTCGATTATGGGGAACCTTAACATAGGCCAATTAATGAGTCAAGAAACGTAAATAATTTTTTGTTCGTCCGTTTTAAGAATTTTTATCCCATATTTGTTTCTTTCTGCGGCACATAAATCATTCCCACTGGAGAAAATGAAATATTTCCATTTATGATAAAATATTTTTATGAAATATCTTGATATAAATATTCCAATTAGCTAGTATCTCAACAAAATTTTTATTTAAAGAAGGCATGATGTTCGTTAAAGTAATCAGCATGAGTGTCATCGGTATGGAATCGTACCCCGTGTTTGTTGAGGTGGACACGTCGCAGGGACTGCCTCAATTTGCCACAGTGGGTCTGCCCGACGCTTCGGTTAAAGAAAGCAGGGATCGGATCAGGGCCGCTATAAAAAATTCCGGCTATCGTTTCCCACGCAGCCATGTAACCATCAACCTGGCTCCCGCCGATATCAAAAAAGAAGGAACAGGTTTTGATCTTCCCATTGCTGTGGGCATTCTGGCCGCGGAAGAATTAATTAAAGAAGCTGCTTTGCAGGATTGTTTTTTTATTGGAGAGCTATCTCTTGACGGGAGCATCAAAGGTGTAAGCGGTGTTCTGCCCGCTACTTTTAAAGCAAAAGAAATAGGCATCAAGTCAGTATTTGTTCCCGAAGAAAATGCCGCGGAAGCGGCTATGGTAGAAGGGATTAACGTTTTTCCGGTGAAAACACTGCCGGATGTTGTGGAGTTTTTAGGCGGTCGTAGTAGTATTGAACCACTTTCTCTGGACATAAGTAAAATTTTCCAGAAAACCCGTAAGTATGATTTGGATTTTAGCGAAATAAAAGGTCAGAAGCAGGCGAAAAGGGCGCTGGAAATCGCGGCGTCCGGCGGTCATAATGTACTAATGATCGGCCCGCCCGGCTCCGGTAAAAGCATGCTGGCAAAAAGACTGCCTACTATTTTGCCTGATCTTTCCTTTGATGAAGCAATTGAGGTAACCAAAGTTTTTTCAATTGCCGGTTCTTTAAATAAAAATGAAATGTTAATCGCCATACGGCCGTTTCGTTCGCCTCATCACACAATATCAGATGCCGGTCTGGTTGGAGGCGGCCAGACACCGCGTCCGGGAGAAATAAGTCTTGCCCATCTGGGGGTGCTTTTTCTGGATGAACTTCCGGAATTCAAAAAAAACGCGTTGGAAGCCCTTCGCCAGCCTTTGGAGGATGGCACCATCACAATTTCGCGTTCTTCGGTAACGGCTTCTTTCCCCGCAAAATTTATGCTGGTGGCAGCAATGAATCCCTGCCCCTGCGGTTATTTTGGCGACCGCGTCCACAACTGCCGCTGCAGTCCGCAGCAAATCCGTCAGTATCAATCTAAAATATCGGGGCCGCTGCTGGACAGGATAGATTTACATATTGAGGTGCCTTCAGTTAAATACCGAGCCCTCTCCGATAAAGAATTGGGAGAATCTTCCGCGACAATCAGAGAGCGCGTAAACAAAGCGCGTGATCTGCAGAAAAAACGTTTTGGCGACAACGGTATCATCTGTAATGCCCGAATGACGGAAAAACAAATTCGTAATTTCTGCCAGATAGACGAGGAAGCTCATAAGCTCATCGACATGGCTATTGAAAAACTGGGATTAAGCGCCCGGGCGGTAAACCGGATATTAAAAGTTTCCCGCACAATTGCCGATATGGAAAATAATGAGGCGATAAAATCATCGCATGTAGCAGAGGCAATTCAGTACCGAAGTCTTGATAGAAGTTTAATTTAGTGATATGTCAAAGCAAAATTTTAATACCAGACCGACTTTCGTATAGTAAGAGAATGTAAGCGAGGCTGCCGCCTGGTGAAAGAGGCATTTATGGAAATTAAAATTAAAAAAGCACAACTAAAAAACAGAAAAAAGAAACCGGTTGACGAAACTAAGCTTGGTTTCGGGAAAGTTTTTACCGATCATTTTTTTAATGTAAAATACAAGGACGGCAAGGGCTGGTATGATCCGGTAATCGAACCTTATCGTAAATTACAACTGGATCCGACGGCAATGTGCCTTCATTACGGTCAGGAGATATTTGAAGGTCTCAAGGCCTACCGCGGTCCAAAAGGCGAAATTTATCTTTTCCGTCCGACAGAAAACATTAAAAGAATGAATTTGTCGGCGGAAAGACTATGCATGGCTCATATTGATGAGGATCTTTTTATGGAAGCCATGAAAAAACTGATAATTCTGGAAAAAGACTGGATTCCTCATGGAGTCGGAACTTCCATGTATATCCGTCCGACGATGATTGCGACGGAAGCGGCTCTGGGAGTTCATCCCGCCAATGAATATTTATTTTTTATAGTGGTCGGGCCGGTGGGCGCATATTATCCGCAGGGATTTTCTCCGACAAAAATGTATGTGTCGGAAGAATACTCCCGCGCGGTGCGTGGAGGAATCGGTCATGTTAAGGCTGCCGGTAATTATGCCGCCAGTCTTTATGCCAGCAGAATAGCTACGAATATGGGATACACTCAGGTTCTCTGGCTGGATTCCTCAGAAAAAAGATATGTCGAAGAAGTTGGTACCAGCAATATCTTTTTCGTCATTGGCGACGAATTAGTCACGCCTCCTTTAGCCGGATCGATTTTGCCGGGTGTCACACGCAACTCGGTGATAACTTTGGCCAAACATCTGAAAACCAAGGTTGTCGAAAGACCAATATCCATTGACGAAGTTATAACTGCCTCGAAGAATGGCTCATTAAAAGAATCTTTCGCTTCCGGAACGGCGGCAATCGTTTCCCCGGTGGGACATATTCATTTCCGCGGCAAGGAATATTCGATCAATGGCGGAAAGACCGGAGCGTTGGCGCAGAAATTATATAATGAAATCCTGCAAATTCAATATGGATTGAAGAAAGATCCCTTCGGCTGGCGCGTCAAAATATTAGACGGGAAAAAGAGTTGATATAGAGTTTTTAAAAAAATTCCTCTTGTATACGGGCACTTGGATTTGTATTCCACAAGACTGTGGAAATGGCTGTTGATAACCTTGTTGATAATCTCTGTAAGTGCGTAATTGTTACGATTTTACACCAAATTGCCTAAGGTTTGAGCAACTAAAATATTCAATATAATCAATAGCTTATTAATATAGCTTTTTATCATCGTCATTTATGCAGCAAGTATAAAGATAGATATAAACTTCATAGGAAAAAGCGTGCCAACTGCGGCCTGTTTTTTTATAGAAAATGATAAAATTTTTTCTCAAAATAAATAAGCTATTTACGACAACAGGGATTGGTCTTTGCCTTATTTTATCGCTAATAGCTCTACCTGAGTTTGTTTTTTCCGAGGAACTTCCTGCGGTTGGCGATATTGCGCAAAAGATTCAGAGCTCTTATGAAAAAGCAAAAGACC
>JAPLJP010000047.1 GCA_026388535.1 Deltaproteobacteria bacterium
TAAATTAAATTAAATTAAATGCTGGTCGTTGCTATTTTAAATGAATCAGAAAAGCACAAAGATTGAAATAATATCAACAAGCGCTCAGCAAACATGGAAAAAAGCGCGCTTAATTGGTGAAAAATTAAGGGAAGGTGATGTTTTGGCATTATCAGGAGAACTTGGTTCCGGCAAAACTTGTTTTACCGGCGGTTTAGCCCGTGGATTGGGAGTGAGCGAAAAATATCAGATTACCAGTCCTACTTTTACCTTGATTAATGAATATCCGGGCATATATAAACTTTATCACTTTGATGTTTATCGGCTGAACGGTTATTCCGAATTCGAAGATTTAGGTTACGAAGAATATTTTTGCTCAGATGGCGTTGTCGTCATCGAGTGGGCGGAAAAAATAGTTGAAATTCTTCCCGCGGATGCTTTTTTCATAAGTTTTAAATATCTTAATGAAAACAGACGAAAGATTACAATAAGAGGATCAAAAAGTGAAAAAAAAGCGGGCAATCAGGTAATTGTTGTTTTATCGGCAATGGCCGGGGAAACAGACAGGCTCATAGCTCTGGCGCATAAAGCCGCCGAATCTCCTGATGCGAGAGAATATGACTCTTTAATATCAACAGGCGAGCATGTTACGATAACCCTGTTATCCATTGTTTTAAATTCCATGGGTTATCGGGCCAAGTCATTTTTGGGATTTCAAGTCAAGATAGTAACCGACAAGGCCTATAAAAAAGCTCGAATAGCGTCTATTGACACGGAAGCGATAAAAAAAGAACTTAAAAAAGGAACAATCATCATCGTCGCGGGTTTCCAGGGTATTGATGAAGACAATAATATTACAACTCTCGGGCGCGGCGGTTCCGACACGAGCGCCGTGGCTCTTGCCGCCGCTTTGAAGGCGGATCAATGCGATATTTATACGGATGTGGACGGTGTCTATACGACTGATCCGAATGTCTGTAATAAGGCGAGAAGGTTGGATAAAATTTCTTATGATGAAATGCTGGAAATGGCCATGACCGGCGCGAAGGTTTTACAACCGCGTTCCGTGGAGATGGCAAAAAAATATAATGTTCCCGTTTATGTGAAATCAACTTTTTCCGAGGAAGGAGGAACTCTTGTGACTAAGGAGGATAGAGATATGGAGAGAGAAGTCGTTTCAGGCATAACTTATGATCGTGATCAGGCTAAAATAACAGTGGTTCATGTTCCGGACAAGCCGGGTATTGCAGCCGCTTTATTTTCACCTTTGTCGGAGCGCAATATCAGCGTTGATATGATTATTCAAAACGCCAGTTCGGAAGGATTTACCGATCTTACCTTCACGGTTTCCAAAAAAGATTTGAAGGATGCGCAAAAGATAGTTAACAGCACGGCTAAAAAAGTCAGCGCGAAGAAAGTCGAAGTTGATGATCAGGTGGCCAAAATATCCATAATCGGTGTAGGAATGGCCAGTCATTCCGGCGTGGCGGCGAAAATGTTTACCACACTGGCTAATGAAAGCATCAATATTATGATGATCAGCACGTCGGAAATTAAAATATCCTGTATCATCCAAAGAAAATATACAGAACTGGCCATAACGGTGCTTCATGATGCTTTCGGATTGGAAAAGAAAAAATAACTTGATGATTATTTCCGAAAGTCAGATAAAGGGGCTGATCGCTGTTTGTCTAACTTTAGCGATTATCCCCTTTTTTATTTTTTTTCACAGTTCATTTATCAACTATCAAGCTCCTATATTTACCGATCAATTAGCCAATTCACTGGCAATAGAAGTGGTGGAAAAAGATCAGCCCAAAGGAATTTATTTCGTTGACTCCGAAGCTTTCGCCGGGAAGTTGTTAAAAGATGCCGGCATCGGAGAATTTTCGTTTCACGATTTTAAGCTTGATAATGGAATGAAAATAACGGTCGTTTCTTCTTCCGGGAGGAATCATATTGCCGTGACGCAGATAGAAGCCGATAAAAGGCTTGCTCTGGGAATTAAGTTTGATATCAATAAAGCCACCCAAGACGATTTGCTTCTGGTAAAAGGAATCGGAGAAGCGACGGCAGAAAAAATATTGAATTTACGCGATAAATTAGGCCGGTTCAGAAATATTGAACAATTAATGGAAATAAAAGGAATTAAAGAAAAGAAATTGGCGGAAATCAGAAAGTATTTATATGTTGAAAAAAGGAACAAATGAATTCTGCGTCGCTGCCAACTATTTTGGCGGGATTTTCCTTCTTACTCTTCAAGCTTCACTTCATTTCATTTGCTTTCAGCGAGAATCATGATTTCTTTGCGCCTGGGATAATAAGATGTTGTCACTATCCTACGTCGCTACGCTCCTAGGATAGTTCGACTTGCGCTTCAATCTTCGCACAGCTCGATTTCAGCGAGTCTCACTATTGGTTGCTGTATGATTTGTAAAAACTCAGAACACGCCTTACATAATTCTGGGTTTCCCGATAAGGAGGAATGTTGTAATTATATTTGGCGACTGCTTTTTCTCCGGCGTTGTAAGCGGCAAGGGCCAGATCAAGATTGCCTCTGTAGGTATTGAGAAGATAACGCAGATAACGCGCTCCGCCTTCAATGTTTTTTTCAGGATGGAAACAGTCTTCGACTTTAAGTGAAGATGCCGTTGCGGGCATTAACTGCATTAAACCCTGGGCTCCCACCGGTGAAACAGCCCGATGATTAAAATTGGATTCCGCTTTGATGATCGCCTTTATCAGGGCAGAATCAAGTTTAAATTTATCGGCGGCTTTAGTGATAAGATGATCGTATTTATTTACGTCAAGATTAGGCTGGAAAAGAATTCGTTTCTCCCTAAGGACCATGACATATTTTGCGTTATGGTCGGTAGGCACGTTGGTCAGATGCAGAACGCCTTCCTTATCCACGTATTTGTAGATATCGGCATAAGAGACATCGGTGAACATAATTAAAAAGGCGAAGAAAACAGCGACAGCAGTCCGGAGAAATAAGATTCCGTAAAATTCTATAAAATTCATATTCAAATCGTTTTGCATTCTTTTAGACTACTTTATCAGCCAGTTTAGTTCAATACTTTTTTAAAAAGGAAATTAACCGCTGATGTAATAAAAGTAACACAAAAGCGATATTATTAAATAGCACAAACAGATAAATCATTCTTGAACTTAGATAGTCATTCCGCCGTCTATAGCAAGTACCTGTCCTGTCACGTAACTTGACGCGTCTGAAGCTAGATAAAGAACAGCTCCAACCATTTCTTCCGGTTCAGCCGGTCGCGCCAGCGGAGTTCTGCTCATCGCTATGTTAAGAATATCCTGATTCTTCCAGAGCGCCTCGCTGAAGCGAGTTTTGGTCAGACCGGGAGCTATAGCGTTTACCCGGATATTGTATATAGCCCATTGTTGAGCCATCACTTTGGTGGCCATAATCACGGCGGCTTTGCTTATTGAATAAACAGGCAGTATATCGGGAGTAATTCCGGCGATGGATGCAACATTGATAATTTTTCCACCGCCTTTTTCTTTCATTACACGCGCCACCGCCTGACTTAAGAAAAACAGACCCTTGAGATTCAGGTTCATGATGGAATCCCAGGCGCGATCGTCTACGTCAATAGCCGCGGCCATGGTGGGATTGGTCGCGGCGTTGTTTATCAGAATGTCAATTTTTCCGAATTCCTCCATGACTTTTTCGACGAGATTGTTTATTTCTTCCATTTTACCTATATGGGCCGCTATGGGCAGGCATTTTCTTCCTGTTTTCTTTATTTCCGCCGCTACCTTTTCCAAATCGGATATTTTACGGCTGGCAATGGCAACATCGGCGCCGGACTGTGCCAATCCCATAGCGATTGCCTGGCCGATTCCTCGGCTGGCTCCGGTGATTAAAACAACCTTATTGTCAAAAGATAAATTCATTTTTTATCGCCTCCTGTGAGAAATAAATATTATATAATTTAAATTAAAAAAATATCACAGCCGTTAATGGCTGTAAATAAGTCCTTCTCTTTTCGCCGCATTTTATTTGTTTCTTTTTTTGTCGTATTTTCGTGATTATAACCCAAGAGATGAAGAATCCCGTGAATTAAGAGAAAATCAATTTCCTGCTCAATAGTAAACTTGCCTTTTCTGGCGTCTTTTTGAGCCGTATCCGCAGATATGACAATATCTCCCAGAATATGAGGGTTTATATCGCCGTAATCGCCTTCCCGCAAAGAAAAAGAAATAACGTTAGTCGCCTTATCCTTTTCCAAATATTGTCTGTTTAACTGTTTAATTTTTTCATCATCAACAAAGTAGAGACTGATTTCTTTGTCCGCGCAGTCGAGAATCTTCATAATATTTAAGACCGTGCTGCGAATCCTGCGCTTATCTATTTTAATTTTATTTTGACTGTTTTTGATCTGCAGTTTCATTAATTTCTTTTTTGCCGGTTGTTTCCTTGTGTGCCGATTCAGGGTAATCAACTCTATGGTGAAAAATTCCCGTAAGAATTTTAGTAAATGTTTCCGCTATTGTGTTTAAATTACTTAACGTTAATTCGCACTCGTCAAGTTGCCCGTCCGTGTAGATACCTTCAATTCTTTCCCTTACCAGGGAACGAATTCTTGCCGGCGTAGGATTGGAAAGGGTGCGAGAAGACGCCTCAATAACGTCTCCCAGCATTACCAACCCCGCTTCTTTGGTCTGTGGTTTCGGCCCGGGATACCGGAAATCACTTTCCGATAAAGAACGGATAGATTCATCTTTATCTTTTTTAGCCTTATTGTAAAAATAACTGACGATGCTTGTGCCGTGATGCTCGCGAATTATGTTTATAATTTGCTGTCCTAATTTGGCTTGAGAAGCTAGCTCACAGCCGTCTTTTACGTGAGCAATTATAATCAGACTGCTCATTTTCGGTGAAAGTTTATCATGCTTGTTTTCGCTTGTAAGTTGATTTTCAATGAAATATTGCGGTTTCATCAGTTTGCCGATATCGTGGTAGTAGGCGCTGACTTTTGCCAATAAGGAGTTTGCGCCGATAGCTTCGGCCGCCGCTTCGACCAGAGAGGAAACAATAATGCTGTGATGATAGGTTCCGGGCGCTTCAATTATCATCCGTTGGAAAAGAGGTTGATTTAAATTAGCCAATTCCAGCAGTTTAATGTCGGTTATAAAACCAAAAATACTTTCGAAAATAGGAGTGATTCCCGCGACAAGTATTCCGGTAAGAACTCCGCCGGCAAATCCCATTATCAGCCGCAAAAATAAATCATTGAATAAGTTTCCCGTGATAAGATTCAAGCAAACAATTGCGGCCATATTAATAATTCCAAGAAAAAGGCCGATTCTCAGGAAAACAGAACGCTGACGAATGCGGGCGATTTGATAAGACGAGGCAATCGATCCCATAAAGGAAAAGAGAGGGAAAATAATTTTTTCGTCAAAAATAAAACCGATCATTAAAGACGTGAACACGCTTATTATTAAGGCGACATTTCTATTAATTAATATGGAGATAGTCATTGCTCCCAGCGCGAAGGGTATTGCAAAAAAACAGGCTTCAGTTGACATAAACGGGAATGCTCTATTGACAGCGAGGGAAATGAAGATACCTGCCTTTATAAATAATATTTGTAGAAGGGAAATAATGCCGAAAACAAACAAATCAATGTTGGAACGGGCTGAGACCGTAATCCAATTTCTTGTGCGCCAGAGGTACAGAACAATGGAAAGAAACAGGGAAGTGAAGAAAAATCCCAGCAGAATTGTAATTCTGAAAAATTTGTTATCCCGGGCTGATTTATAGAAAGCCTCTAATTTGGCTAATTCCAGATAACCTATTTTTTCTCCTTCCCGGACAATCATTTCATTTTTTTGCACCTGGAAAAATGTCGAATTTGTGTCTCCTATAATGGCCAGTTTTTTCTTTTCTGTAGCTTCTTTATTAAATGTTAAATTCGGTTCGATTAGCTTTTTAGTCAGGGAGAATGCAGCTTCTCTTAAATTATTTTCATCTTTTTTGAAAATCATATTAACTGTTTTCAAAAGAGGTGTATCAATTTCCTGAATATTAAATAATAAAGAAGTGTCTTGAATATCTTCTTGAATTTGGGTTTTTAAATTTCTGACAATAATGCCTTTTTGTTTTTCTGGTTTGCTGAAGATATTATTGGTTATGAATTTATTGTCGTAGAAAGAAATGATCAGTCGGGATAATTTTTGTTGGATTTCATTGGAAAATTTATATTCGTTTAAAACATAAAACTCTTCCGAACTTAAATAAATACCCAAATTTGTTTCCAGACTCTTTTTCTCTTTCTGTAATTTGCTTATATCAATTCCGCCGCTTTCCAGCTTTTTTCCCTTAAACGAATTTTTGTAGTTATCCGCCGCGGATGAAAGAGCTTTAGATAATTTTGTTCTAATGTTTTCTGTAATTTTAGTATCGTAATCGTAAACCGGTTTGACATTTTCTGCGTCATCTATTATTTTCTGTTCGGTTGCCTGCTGATCCTCGACCAGAAAAGAATAATCTGCTTTAATATTCTTAGGGGCAATCATGCCAAGTTTAAATTCCGGTTCGGAGAAACGAATATCCGGCGCCATAATTAAGGCTAGGATTGAGCAGAGGATAACAGCGATAGCCCATTTTTGAAAAATGCTGTTTTTCAAAAAACCAAGCGGAAATTTGTTTTTCTCCAGTAACTTCTCGAAAATATTTGCCGCCTTGTCTTTTATTGATTCGATAAAATTCATAAAAATTATTGTTGAAACTCCAATTTAATGAGACACAAGTTTTAGAAGCGAAGCGCGCTGAAACTTGCTGGTCGAATTATCCCACGTGCGAAGCTAAGTGGGACTATTTCTAAATCTTGTTTTAGTTTTCATACCCGTGATTTATTAGAATCGGTTGTTTTTTCTTTATTTGAAAGTTTATAGGCTTTAATGACATCCTGAACTAACGGATGCCTGACAACGTCGATTTCCGAAAAATGAACGAAGCGGATGCGGTCTATTTTTCTTAAAATTTGTTCCGCCTCAATCAACCCGGAAACTTTTTCCGAAGGCAAATCAACCTGCGTAATATCTCCGGTAATTACCGCTTTGGAACCAAAACCCAGTCGCGTTAGAAACATTTTCATTTGTTCGGATGTGGTATTTTGAGCTTCGTCCAAAATAACAAAAGAATCGTTGAGCGTTCTGCCCCGCATAAAGGCAAGGGGCGCAACCTCAATAAATCCTTTATTGATGAGCGCTGTTGCTCTTTCCATTTCTATCATATCATAAAGTGCGTCATACAGGGGCCGAAGATAGGGATTTACTTTCTCCGCCAGGTCGCCCGGTAAAAATCCTAATCTTTCGCCGGCCTCCACGGCGGGACGCGCCATAATTATCCTTTGTACTTTCTTCTCCAGCAAGCAGGATACGGCCATGGCCATAGCCAGATATGTTTTTCCTGTTCCGGCGGGACCAATGGCGAAAACCATATCAAAATTTCTCATGTATTCAATATAAAGCCTTTGGGCTATGCTTTTGGGGGTAATTACGCGTTTTTTGGAAGAAATAAAAACAGTATCGAGGAAGATGCGTTCCAGTTCGAAGGTTAGATCTTCGGAAAGAATGCGGTGAGCGTAGTCAATATCGGAAGGTTGAATATGCCAGCCTTTTCCCATTATCGAATAAAGCTGCTGCAACATAGTGCTAATCTTGCGAACATTGCCATTTTCGCCCGAGATGGTAATATTATTCCCCCAGGCTTTTACTTTGACAGGCTCAAGATTCTCGATAAGCTTTAAATGTTTATCATGTTCGCCGCAGAGATTCTTCAGTAAATTGTGGTCCGTAAAGGAAATTTTCTCTACGGCTGTGCCTTTAGTTGCTTGATTCAAATAATTATCAGCCTCTAAAATATGTTTTTATCCTATTGTCAGCGCTCTATATACAGAGGGGCAAAACAACTTCGCAATTCTAGTGCCAGTTTCTACCATTTTGATTTATCCAATGCAATATAATTGATAAGCCCGTAAAAAGCCGTAAAATGCTCATTCTCAGGATGAAGCACATTATATATCATATTGTTTTTTAAGGAGTTATCATAGATTACTTTTGTAAGAATAAATAAGCAAATACTTTGGCGTTACCCAGCATATTGTCAATCGGGCAGTTTTCATCCGGCTGATGTGCTGTCTGGTTGGTTTTAGACCAGACGGCCACCGGGTAATCCTTTTTACGGATATAGGAAGCAACCGTTCCGGCACCCACGCCGCCGGCAAACGTTTTTATATTGTAAACCTTTTGAATGGCTTCTGTAAGCGCTTGGACGACCGGAGCGCCGGGCAAAGTCGGTTTTGCTGATTGCACGTATTGCGCGGTAGATATTTCTATCTGAACCTTGAACGTCTTTTCAACTTTATGAACAATTTTTTGAATTGCAGAGAGGACATCCTGTAAGTAATAATCCGGCAGAACAAGGCATTCCATGCATAAAATATCTTCGCCGGGAATTGTGTTTATATTGCCAACATTAGCTTCTTTTTTTGTCGGTTCAAAAGTGCTTTCCGGCGGATCAAAAAGGGGATCGGATTTGGGAAACAGTTTTTTCAGCTTGGCTAATTTCGTTACCAGATGCGAAGCCGCGAGGAAGGCGTTATTTCCTAAATGCGGATTACTGCCGTGGCACTGCTTTCCTTTTGTTTTGAAGCATAACCAGAGCATGCTCTTTTCAGCGACTTCAATTAATGAGCCTTCAGGATTTCCCGAATCGGGAACGATAATCAAATCGTCACCGTTAAAAAGATTATCCGTGGAATCTATCATGTAATAGAGACCCATATTGCTTGACGTTTCTTCATCGGAAACAAAAGCGAGATTAATCGAATTAGCAGGCATTAACCCTTCATCAATAATAGCTTTGGCGGCAAAAATTGAAGACACCATGTCCTGCTGATTGTCTTCGACGCCTCGGCCGAAAATACGACCGTCTTTCACGTAAGCGCTGTAAGGATCATGACTCCAGAGACGCAATTCACCCGGGGGCACAATATCCATATGAGTAATAATCCAGACAAACTTGTTTTTATTTATTCCTTCTATCGTTGTAATAAAATTAGGGCGGATGCCGGACGAAACTCTTTTGTCCGGAGCATCATAATGCCGGAAATTTTTAAAACCCAGTTGGACAAGGCGGTTTTTCAATAAATCAGCCTTCAACGATTCACCGTCACCGCCGTTTTCCGGTCCTACAGCCGGAACAGCGCAAAGAGAGGTTTGCAATTCAATCATCGCTTCGCGGTAGGAATCGATTCTCTGAGATACTCTTTTGAATTTGTCCACATCAATCATGAAATATTCCTTTAATGATACTTTACTCTTCCGGAATTATAACAATATACTGTTCTGTAGTTGTCAAAGGTTTGTCAAACTTTTTGCTGTCGCCTAAAATCAAGACGACATTTTTTGTTTTATCCAGATATTTTGCAGCAACATTATTCAAATCTTTAATAGAAACCTCTTCTATCTTTCTCCTGTAATTAATCAGAAAATCAGCGGGCAATTTTTCATATTCGAGATTCATTTGCTGCCAGGCAATCTGTTCGGGGGTATCAAAAGAAAAGACAAAGCCGTTTTTGATGGAATTTCTGGCCCAATCAATTTCTTTGGCCGTAATCGTACCGGACTGAATATTTTCCAAAACCGAATTTATCAGAGAAAGAGTTTTCATTGTTGAAGATGTTTTTGTAAAAGCATAGGTGCCAAAAATTCCGTACGCTGGTTTGGCGCGATAAAAACTTCCGGCGCTGTAAGCCAGGCCTTCATTATTGCGGACGGCGCTGAAAATTCTTGAAGGAAAACCGCCGCTGCCGGTAATAAAATCAAGAACGGTAAAGGCGTAAAAATCAGGATCATTTTTACTTGCGGCAAATTGGCCGCTGATAATTGTGGATTGAGGTATTTCTTTATTAATGTAGTAAATTCCGGTATTTGATTTTTGGGAAGGTGAAGGAATATTGGCCAAAATATCTTTTGCTTTCCAGTCGCCGAAATACTGGCGGAATTTATTTACAGCTTCTTCTCTGGTAATGTCACCGCTTACGGCAAATATAATATTATTCGGCAGAAAAAACCGGCCGTGAAATTCGATTAAGTCATCGCGCTTAATATTTGCCAGCGATTTATAAGAAGAAAAACGGCCGCGCGGATCATTGGCATAGATCAGGCGGTTAAATTCCCGAAAAGCGAGCTTTTCGGTATCGTCTTTCAGTCTTCTTAATTCTTCGTTCTTTAATTGCCTGGCCAACTCGAATTTATTTTGTTCAAAAGCAGGATAGATAAGTATTTGCGCCAGCAGATCAAGTCCCCGGTCAAGGTTTTTGTTTAAAATGGAGAAATTGACCTGAGCGGATTCCATAGACATAGAAATTGATGCGGATGCGGCCATGAAATCAAATCGATTGTCAATCTCAGCGCTGTTTAATTTTGCTGTGCCTCCGGTTCTCATGACATAGGCGGTCAATTCGGCAACACCTGCCTTGCCTTCCGGATCATACATTGTTCCTGTTTTAATCAGGGCATTGATATTAACCAGGGGCAATTCATGGTTTTCCAGAACATAGAGCACGATCCCGTTTTCCAGAACCACGCGTTGTGTTTGTGGCAGAATGAATTGCAGCGGCGCGTAATGAATTTTATCGGGAGCTGGCAATTCGTAATTAGTTGACGCGGCGGGAAAAGCCTCACCCTGAAATTTAAGGAAGATCAGTAGCAGACAGATAATAAAAGTTATTGATACTTTGACTATATGTTTTTTCATCAGCATGATCTATTTATCTTTTTTATTTAGAACTGCAATCGTGCGGTTCTTTTCGTTTAAGTACTTATTGGCGGCTTTAAGTATATCTTCAGCAGTAACCTTATCAATGTTTTTCAGATAATCGGCAAAATATCTGTAATCGCCCAGCAGAACCTCATAATAGGATAAAGTCGAGGCAATTTCAGAATTAGACTCAAGGTTTTTAATGTATTCCGTTTTTATATTATTTTTCGCCTTGATTAATTCTTCATTCGTAACCGGTTGCATTTTAAATTTATCTATTTCCTGTAGAATTATTTCTTCTAATTCTGTATTTGTGTGTGGATGACGGGGCTGGGCAAATATCGTGAAAAGGTTCGGATACCTTGTCGCCGGTACACCGTTTGCGGCGCTGATGCTTTTCGCGATTTGCAGATCTGTAACCAGCCTGTTATACAACCGGCTGGTTCTGCCTTTGGTCAGGATTGTCTCCAGCACATCGAAAACATAATCATCATAGGCCGGAGCATTAGGTTTGTGAAATCCGATAATCATCATCGGATTGGCATCAAAAGAAACTTTCACTCTCCTTTCTTCCGTCTGTGTCGGCTCCGCGGGGATTACATTTTTCTTTTCCCTGCTTGCGGGAATGCGTCCAAAATATTTTTCGATCAATTTTATGGTGTCACGCGGCTTAATGTCGCCGACAACTGCAATCACAATACTTTCCGGTGCTTGATATTTTTCAAATATTTCTTTCAGGGAATCGGGACTCAGGTTTATTAAATCTTCCTCCCAGCCCAGGATAGGCCGGCCATAGGGATGAATTTTGTAGGCGGTGCTGATGAACTCTTCATACAATTTGCCGTCCGGATCGGATTCAACGCGTTGTCTTCTTTCTTCCATTACCACATCGCGTTCCGTGTAAAATTCACGGAAAACAGGATGGAGCAGGCGATCCGCTTCGATTCTCGCCCAAAGTTCTATTTTGTTGGCCGGAAGGCTGACATGATATGTGGTTACATCCTGGCCGGTGGAGGCGTTCATATCAAGACCGCCGTTTTCCGTGTATAGCCGGTCAATTTCATTAGGTATAAAATATTTTTTTTGTTGATCTTGTAACTTTTTTAAGCGGTTAGCGAATTCCGCTATAATTTTGGGGTCAGCTTCTTGGCCTTTTCGTTTTTCTTTATCTAAAGCTGTGCCGGTTTTTTCGATTGCGTCCAATATTTTCTTTTCAGCCGCGTAATTATTTGTGCCGATCGTTGTGGTTCCTTTAAACATCATGTGTTCTAAAAGATGGGCGGCGCCGCTTTTTCCGTTTTGTTCATCAACCGCTCCAATACGATGCCGGATGTAGAGAGAAACAGTCGGGCTTAGATGACGCTCCAGTATCAGCAAGGTCAAACCGTTTTTCAGCTTGGTTTTAACAACCTTCTTTTCCAGATCAAGGCCATAGGAATGACCGGAAAACAGCAACATTGCCGCGAATATCAAAACTAATCTGAAAAAATTATGGTGTCTCATCGTTATCAAATCCATCCGGCTTTATTTTGATAAAGAAGCGGGAGAAAAAATATATGATTCCAACAATACAAACTAAAATTAAAAGAGAAGCGGAAAAAAAATACATGACGAATTCAAGGGGATTCTTCAGGCTATATGAACCCCATAAAGTATTGACGCCGATAATTAAAAAAAACAATGATAATAATAAAATAACAACATTTTTAATCCAGATTAAAACATTCATTTAAAACTGCCTATTTTGCTCCCGAATTATTTTTAAGTTTCTTCTTTAATTGAGCGTAAACGGCAAAACTAAAGTCGTTGTTTTGGCAAGGGAGCAGAGAATTGTTATGATATAGCGGTTCGCTTTGAATGTCAAAGGGAGAAGATGCTACCGCTTCCGCCCACATTTTTGTTCCCGGGATGGGCGAATATTCGGCCAGCACCGGCTTGGCGCCGCATTTCCGGACAAATTCAATGCTGTTGGTCACTTCCGCAGCGCTTTGACCGGGCAGGCCGCAGAGAAGATAAATTCCTATATCCTTTGTTATATAGCCCGCATTTTTTAAATGACGCACACCATTTAACAATTCTTCATTTATGACTTTGCCTCCCGTTTGCTTCTGCCTTTGGAAATCAGCTGTTTCAAAGCCGAAGCGAATTGTCTTAAATCCTGAACTGTAAAGCAACTCACTTAGCTTTGCGTTTATTTTCCGCAAATGTAATCCGTTAGGGCAGTGGAACTGACAGGACAAATTTCTTTTTCGGACTTCGTACAGCAGAGGAATAATCATTTCTTCGGGATTAACGAGCAAGGCATCATCGTAAAAACTAAAATTCGTCACGCCGTATATTTTTTGCCAGTGTTCAATTTCGTCAACAACTTTTACCGGATCACGCCGCTGAAATTTGTCATTAAAAATATGCGAAGCGCAATAACTGCAGTGATAAGGACAGCCGCGGGAAGTGGTAATCGGCAGTTGGTCAATTTTTCGGATTAAGTCGAAAGCAGGGTAGGGCAGGGAATCAAGGTTTTCGCTATCGGGCATGAAGGAAGGTTCTTCACCAAATAAATCCTTTAGCAACTGAAGAACCTGTTTTTCTCCGGCGCCGGAAATTACAAAATCAGCGCCGGAATATTTTGCGGCGTGTTCTGAACACAAAGTTGCATATTTGCCGCCCAGCGCAATGGGAACCGAAGGCAATAATTCTTTGATTATTTCAATCGCTTCAAAAACTCCGGGATACCAGTACGTCATCATCGAAGTGATTAAAACGATGTCCGTATCCTGATGGTTTTTTAATTCCTCGCGAAATATTTCCGGTGTAATTCCGTAGCGGCAATAATTCTTTGAGATCATTTTCAGGTTGTCGGGCTTGGGAATAACCTGCCGGAAGAATTTGCCGTCACCGAAAGGATGGCGTTGTGGCCGTTTGTGACCATCGTTGGACATTGCGGGGTGATAAGGGTCAAGGCAATCGATAAAGTTAATTTGGTGGCCGTTTTGGCGCAAAAGACCGCCTAAATATAATAGTCCCAGAGGTTTCAGCCAGAAGTCGTAAGCCGCGAAATCGTGAATCCAGGGGTTTATCAAAAGAATCTTTTTGCTCATACAAATACTTTTTTATGTCATTTCGGGTGTAATGGCAAAAAATGTGTGCTGAAAACGGTTATAAATTGTATAAAGTCATAAAGATACGATGTGTTAATTCAAAGTAGTTTGAATAAGGAGTTAAAAAATGAAAAAAAAGTTGTTCGTTATGCGGATCGAAAAAGA
>JAPLJP010000077.1 GCA_026388535.1 Deltaproteobacteria bacterium
GGCGACATAAACCTTGACCATTTTAATAACACCGGTAGGAAGCTCATCGCTGGCTTTAATCTTCTCCAGTTTTTCCGCAAAATGAGCATGGACAAAATCGATTTTTCTCTCCAGAGAAGCAATCAGGTTATTTATCTTTTCTTCTGAACCGTCGCTTTCGGCAATGGTAATTTCTTTCCAGTAGGCAAAAGGCAGATCAGTCCAAACCTCTTTTGTGATTTTATCGCCTTTCTTTAATATTGTTTTCTTCTTAGCATCTGCTATTTTAGTGGCCGCTGTTTTTCCGATAACAATTTTTGTTATATCTTTTTTAACCGCCTCAGTAAGGATGCGGATTTCGTCATCCCTGTCTTTGGTTATCTGTTCAATAGCCTCTGTTTCAATAGCCTGCGAACGCAAGTCGCTTTCCGCGCCTTTCCTCGTAAAAATCTTGGCGTCAATAACCGTTCCTTCAACGCCGGGAGGCACGCGCAAAGACGTGTCCCGCACATCGCTGGCTTTTTCGCCGAATATTGCCCGCAGAAGTTTTTCCTCGGCGGATAACTGAGTTTCACCTTTAGGCGTGATCTTGCCGACAAGAATATCGCCGGGCTTAACCGAAACGCCTGTACAGATAATACCGCTTTCGTCCAGATTCTTCAGCACTTCCTCGCCGACATTGGGAATATCCCGCGTAATTTCTTCCTTGCCCAACTTGGTATCGCGGGACATGGTTTCAAATTCTTCGATATGAATTGACGTGAAAATATCTTCTTTAACTATTCTTTCACTTACCAGGATAGAATCTTCATAGTTGTAACCGCCCCATGACATGAAGGCAACCATGACATTCCGGCCTAAGGCCAGTTCCCCGTTATCAATCGCCGGTCCGTCAGCTAATATATCTTTTTTATGAAGACGATCGCCGACATTGACGATAGGTTTCTGATTAAAACAAGTATCTTGGTTGGAGCGCTGGTATTTAGCTAAATTGTAAATATCAATACCGCTGTCAATGCCATCTTCTTCAGGGTGATCAGCCCGGACAATAATCCTCGAAGCGTCAACGCTTTCCACAACGCCCGATCGTTTGGCAACAACAACAGCCCCGGAATCACGGGCGACAACCGATTCTATACCTGTGCCTACAACCGGCACCTCCGGACTCATCAGGGGAACAGATTGTCTCTGCATGTTAGATCCCATAAGAGCTCGATTGGCGTCATCGTGTTCCAGAAACGGAATTAACGCCGCCGCAACACTGACAAGCTGGGTAGGTGAGACATCCATCATCTTAATATCTTCCGGCACGACAGAAATAAAATCTCCACCTTTTCTAACGGATATCAGCTCTTCAACAAATTTATCGTGTCTATTCAGAGGACGGTCTGCCGAAGCAATAATTTTATTTTCTTCTTCAATTGCCGTCATAAAACGAACATCATCAGACACGCGGCCTTTTTCTACAAGCCTGTAAGGAGTTTCAATAAAGCCGAATTCGTTAACTCTGGCATAAGTGCTGAGAGATACGATTAATCCGATATTAGGTCCTTCAGGCGTTTCTATGGGACAAATACGGCCGTAATGGGTGGGGTGGACATCCCGAACTTCAAATCCGGCCCGCTCCCGCGTCAAACCGCCGGGCCCCAACGCGGACAGACGTCTCTTATGCGTAATTTCAGAAAGAGGATTGGTCTGATCCATAAATTGAGAAAGCTGGCTGGAATTAAAAAACTCATTAACTACGGCGGAAACTGGCTTGGCGTTAATCAGGTCATGCGGCATCATTGTTTCGATATCCTGCAGACTCATTTTTTCCTTTATCGCCCGCTCCATGCGCACCAAACCAATACGGTACTGATTTTCAATCAGTTCGCCGACAGAACGCACCCTGCGGTTTCCCAAATGGTCAATATCATCTACACTGCAGTCACCAACGCCATTTTTCAAATCAATCAAATATTTAACCGCGGATAAAATATCCTCATTGCGCAACGTCGTAACATCAGTCGGCACATTCATATGTAATTTGTAATTCATTTTGGCGCGGCCGACATTCGATAAGTCATATGTTTCCGGTTCAAAGAACAGGCTGTTGAAAAATTTTCCCGCCGTCTCCGGAGTCGGGGGATTGCTGGGACGCAACCTGCGATATATCTCCATTATAGCGTCCTCGGCGGTATCAATTCGATCCATCAATAAAGTATCTCTGATGGAAGCATTATCCATATCTTCATCAATATGGATAATTTTAAATTCCTTGATGCCCTTTTCTCTGGCTATTTCTATGCAGTCCGCCGCCAACTCTTCGTTGCAACGGAAAATAATTTCTTCTGTTTTCGGATCACGAATGTCCGAAGAAGGAATCTTGCCGGCAAGTTCATTTTCATTAATCGCGACGCGCTTAATGCCGGCATCCATTATTTTCTTCAAAAGGGGCTTGGTCAGTTTGCGTCCCTTTTTGACAATAACTTCGGCGCTTTTGGGATCTTTGATGTCTTCGGGGGCTTTTTGACCGGAAAGAGAATCATCAACGGCGAAATAAACCTTCTTACCTTCAATGATAACTTTATCAATGCTGTAAAAATAATTTAAAATAAATTCCGTCGAATTACCCAAAGCCTTCAACAAAATAGTGACAGGCATTTTTCTGCGGCGGTCTATTCTTACATAGAGGATGTCTTTGGAATCAAATTCCAAATCCAGCCAGGAACCACGGATGGGAATAACTCTTGCCGAGTAAATCAGCTTGCCGCTGGCAACTATTTTTCCTTTATCGTGATCAAAAAAGATACCGGGCGAACGATGGAGCTGGTTGACAATAACCCGCTCCGTTCCGTTAATGATAAAAGTGCCGTTTTCCGTCATCAGCGGGATTTCGCCGAAGTAAACTTCCTGTTCTTTAATATCGCGAATCTGCTTTGTTTCGGCTGTTTCCCTGCTGCTTTTTCCTTCGGCAGGGCGATCAACGTCAAAAACAACCAGCCTGACCACGATCTTCAAAGGAGCCGCATAGGTCATACCTTTTTGAATGCACTCCTTCACATCATACCGGATATCTCCCATCTTATAACTGACAAATTCCAGAGAACACTTTCCGCTGAAATCCGAAATGGGAAAAACGCTCTTAAAAGCGCCCTGCAAACCCAAATTGCCCCGCTTTGCCGGCGCCAATTCCTTTTGAAGGAATTTTTCATAAGATTGCGTCTGGATATCAATTAAATTGGGAATATCCAGTATTCTTTTTACCTGACCAAAATATTTTCTAAAGTCACCCATAGCATCCTTAATAAAATAATATATTAGAGATTACGTTATTTAATCTCGACCGTTCCACCAACCTCTTCGATCTTCTTCTTGATCTCTGCGGCTTCCTCTTTGGGAACACCTTCTTTAATAGGCTTGGGCACTCCCTCCACCAAATCTTTGGCTTCCTTGAGTCCCAAATTTGTAATAGCGCGAACAACTTTAATTACTTGAATTTTTTCGGCGCCGAAACCGGTGAGTATTACATTAAATTCTGTTTGTTCCTCTGCTGCCGAGGCCGGAGCTCCTCCCGGAACTGCAACTGCCGCCATCATGGGAGCGGCGGCGGAAACGCCGAATTTTTCTTCCAGTTCTTTCACCAGAGCAGAAAGCTCTAATACTGTCATTCCTTCAATAAATTTGACTACATCGTCTTTAGTAATTTTATCTGACATTTTTTATATCCCTCTCTGTATGTTTTATTAGTTTAAAGTTTTTTTCTTGTCACAATAGGCATTGAGCACTTGCACAAAGCTTCTTGGAACGCCGCTCAAAACGGTTACCAACGATGTCGGCACCGCCGCCATTACCGAAACTAACTTGCCCAAAAGAACCTCTTTGCTGGGTAATTCCGCAAGAACCGTAAGATCAGCCTTGGTTAAAAGCTTCCTATCCAGCACTCCAACTTTGATTTCCAATTCCGGATTTCTCTTGGCAAAATCAACCAGAATCTTAGCTGGACTCACCGGATCTTTATAGCTCAAGACAACGGCGACAGGCCATTTGAAATGATCGGCAAGAATACTGAAGTCGGTCCCTTCCGAGGCAATTCTCAAAAGAGTGTTTTTTACAACCTTCCATTCAGCATTGGACTTGCGCAAAGCATTTCTTAAAGCTTCCATTTTCTCGACATTCATACCGCTAAAACTGGTCAAAACGCCCAGATTGGCTTCTTTGAGTTTCTTTTGCAGTTCGGATACAATAACTTCTTTAGTTTTCCGATCCAATCTATCAGCCTCCTTTCAAAATTATTTAATTTTCCGAGGCCAAAAAATTAAGCAACATACAGAATCCCGATACCGGGATTGTTCGACTTACAAATTTCAATACACTTCGTTTCTGAAATTTGAGTCTCACAACAAAAAAACGGTAACCATGCCCAAACTCCGATTCCCGTTTTCCAAAAATTGTTTACCTTTACAAGAAATAAAGTAACTATTTTTATTCCACGAGTCTCGGCAGGCCTTGCTTCGTTTAAACTTCTGTACCTGCTGTCTTCGACCTTCTAAATTATAAAACGCTCAATATTTTCCCATTAAACAGCTTTGACATCGAGCGGATCAATTCTCACGCCTACGCCCATTGTGCTGGAAATGGAAATACTTTTAATATAAATCCCCTTACTGGACGCCGGTTTTAACTTAATGATTGTTTCCAGTAAAGCTCTGACATTTTCACTTAATTTTTCGGCGCCGAAAGAAATTTTCCCCACGGGAGAGTGCACGATTCCCGCTTTTTCCACGCGGAATTCGACCTTACCCGCTTTAAGTTCTTTCACCGCGTTGGCCACTTCAAAAGTCACAGTTCCCACCTTGGGATTGGGCATTAAACCGCGCGGACCCAAAATCTTACCTATCTTTCCCACGGAACCCATCATATCCGGCGTGGCAATAACACGATCAAACTCCATCCAGCCGCCTTTAATTTTTTCAATAACATCATCATTGCCGACCAAATCCGCTCCGGCTTCCAGCGCTTCTTTTTCCTTTTCCCCTTTGGCAAATACTAAAACCCTTACCGTTTTGCCCAAACCATTGGGCAAAACAACACTGCCCCGAACCATTTGATCGGCATGAGCGGGATTAACGCCTAAGCGAATGGCGGCATCCACAGTTTCATCAAATTTGGTGCCAACCGTTGATACAACAATTTCCGCAGCCTCTTTAAGCGAGTATCGCTTCCCCGGCTCTACTTTCGCTTTTGCCGCCAATATACGTTTGCCTTTTCTTAACATGATAAAACCTCGTGTGTTTATTAACCTGTAATTTCAATTCCCATTGACCTTGCCGTACCGGCAATTATCTTCATAGCGCCTTCAATATTCACCGCATTTAAATCTTTATACTTTAATTCAGCTATTTCTTTCACTTGTGCAGTTGTGACCGCTCCAACTTTTTCTCTTTTGGGATCACTGGCTCCTTTAGCAATTTTGGCCGCTTGTTTAAGCAGTATCGACACCGGCGGTGTTTTAGTTATAAACGTAAAAGATCTGTCAGCATAAACTGTAATCACTACAGGAATAACCATTCCTTCCTGATTTTGCGTCATAGCATTATAAGCTTTGCAAAATTCCATGATATTAACGCCATGCTGACCTAACGCCGGACCAATAGGAGGCGAAGGGGTAGCCTTACCCGCCTTTATTTGCAATTTTATGTTCGCGATAATTTTTTTTGCCATGTTGAACCACCCTGATCTAAATATTTTTTAAAACTTCTCTAGTCTGCCGTGTAAAATATCAGCCTTGAGTTACCTGAATGAAATCTAATTCCACAGGTGTCGGCCGGCCAAAAATACTTACGATAACTCTCAATTTACTTTTTTCCGGTTTTAATTCATCAATAACTCCATCAAAATTGGTAAACGGCCCATCGATAATTTTCACATGATCACCGACATCGAATTTGAACTTGGGTTTGGGTTTTAAGGTTCCTTCATCAATTCTGAACTTTAAATTTTCCACATCTTTATCCGGTATTGGCGAAGGTTTATCTTTGCTGCCGATGAAACCGGTGACTTTAGGAGTATCTTTTACAACATGCCATGCTTCATCATTCATTTCCATACGGACAAGAATGTATCCGGGGAAAAACTTGCGCTTGGAATTTTTCTTTTCCCCTGAAATCAATTCCACAACATCTTCCTCCGGGATAAGAATGTCCGAAAAATAAGCCTGCGTTCCTGTTATCTCAATTCTTTCCTGGAGACTTATCTTTACTTTATTCTCATATCCGGAATAAGTATGAACAACGTACCATTTAAAAGCCATTTTACTAACCTAATATGTGTTTAACTACTTTAGCGAGGGCAAAATCAATTATGCCCAAAAATATCGAAATTATGAAAACCAAAATTATTACAACTGCAGTTGACGCCATCGTCTGCTTCGGGGTCGGCCAGGTAACTTTTTTCAGTTCCACCTTGGCTTCTTTGAGAAACTGGGTGACCTTTTGGATTATTATTTTTACCTTTTCTTTTATTTCTTCCATGCCTTAAAATCCTTAATATAACGGAAAAAATGGCAGGCCAGGAGGGACTTGAACCCCCAGCATCCGGATTTGGAGTCCGGCGCTCTATCCATTAGAGCTACTGGCCTATACCAATATTAATTATTTGGTTTCCCTGTGCAGTTTATGCCCCCGGCAAAACTTGCAGTATTTTTTCATCTCCAAGCGGTTTTGCATAGTCCGCTTGTTTTTTGTCGTCGTATAATTCCTCTGCTTGCATTCCGTGCAAGCCAAAATAATATTATTGCGCATAACACTCCTTAACTGGAGCCCACGACCAGGATTGAACTGGTGACCTCATCCTTACCAAGGATGTGCTCTACCAACTGAGCTACGTGGGCACGATTTTTTAGATCTTTGCCCGTATTTTATAAAATACTTGGAGCGGGAAACGGGATTCGAACCCGCGACCCTCAGCTTGGAAGGCTGACGCTCTAGCCACTGAGCTACTCCCGCCTGTTTCATCTTCAAAAATCCCTGGTGGTGGGGGGAGGATTTGAACCTCCGTAGGCTACGCCGGCAGATTTACAGTCTGCTCCCTTTGGCCACTCGGGAACCCCACCAGTATATACTCAAACTGGAGCTGGCGATGGGACTTGAACCCGCAACCTGCTGATTACAAATCAGCTGCTCTACCGATTGAGCTACGCCAGCAGACCCCACCTTAATTATCTTTTAATATCAATCACTTATGGTTTTTATACACAAAAAAACACAACTACGCCCCTAAGCGAATTGCCGAATCTAATTTTTATAGTTGTTTTTGTCAAGTAAATTTTTTAAAAATCTTATAGATAGGATTTAAATCTTCATTGATCGCATGAATTGTGAAAGTTTTTTCCATACTTCAAGTATAAAAAACTCTTTTGGGACAAATTAGCACCAAATAAAAACCTGTTTGATATATTACATTAGCTTGAACTCATTGAATCGGCAGGCAATATTTTGCGGATGCACTTAAGAATCTTACATTAATTACCGCTATCTTTATATTATCCTTTTCCCCTCTTTCGCTTAATTATTCTCTATCTTTACGTCAGCAAGATAGATGCTTTTATCTCTAAGCGCAAGGTAATGGAGTCTTTCAAATGAGTCAAAAACAACCTTGCCCTTTGTAAGAATCATAATATTATCATATGGCCTTTCCTCTTTTTCACCAACGACAACGAACTGTTTATTTTCTGATTGAGCCATATAAGCCAAATATTTGCTGTCCGGGCTGAAAACAAGAGAACTATTTCCTATATCATCATATTTCTTTCCTTCCTTTTCATCAATTACCACAAAACGCTTTTTTTCTGATTGAACTGCATACGCTACTCGCCTGCTGTCCGGGCTGAAAACAAGAGAACCAATTCCTATATTATCATATTGCTTTCCTTCTTGTCCATCAATAACCAGAAAACTCTTTTTCTCTAATTGAGCGATATAAGCCACCCGCCTGCTGTCCGGACTGAAAACAAGAGTAGCGCCGATACTGTCATGATATTTACCTTCTTGTCCGTCAACAACTATAAAACGTTTTTTTGCCGATTGGGCAGCGTACATTATACGTTTACTGTCGGGACTAAAAACTAGGGTAGTCCCTATAGCGTCATAATGTTTTCCATCCTTTCCATCAACGACCAGAAAACTCTTATTCTCTAATTGAGCCACATAAGCCACACGCTTGCTGTCCGGACTGAAAACAATGATAGGACCTATTGCATCGTAATGTTTTCCTTCTTGTCCATCAATAACCAGAAAACTTCTATTTTCTGATCGAGCCCCAAACGCCACATGTGTGCTGTCCGGACTGAAAACAATGGCTGAACTGACGGCATCATAGAGTTTCCCCTCTTTTCCATCTAAAACAACTGAATACTTATTACCTGACTTAACTCCATAGGCCACTCGCTTGCTGTCCGGACTAAAAACAAGAGTAGTTCCTATTCCATCATATTTTTTCCCCTCCACACCATCAAGTACTGCAACACCATTTTTTTCTATTCTTGTACTATATAACAAACGTTGGCTGTCCGGACTAAAAACAATAGTAGACCCGATAGAGTCATACTTTTTCCCCTCTTTTCCATCCACAACCACAAAGAACTTATTTCCTGATCGAACCCCATAAGCCACTCGCTTGCTGTCCGGACTGAAAATAAGAGCAGACACGATAGCATCATAGTTATTTTCTTTTTTCCCATCAACTACTACAAATTTCTTTTTTTCTTCCTCAGCCACATAAACAATACGCTTGCTGTCTGGACTTGCCAAAAAATGCAATAGAGAAAAATCAATATTAGCAATAAGCTTTTCAGAGCTCTTTGTCGATGGTTCTTTCCCCTGCGCAAACAATAATACGCTGGCAAGAACAATTAAAGCAACAATAAGTGAGTATATAAATTTCTTAAACATCTAATAAGATCTCCTCATTAAAGTTATTGGGAACAGATTTAAAGAAATATAAAATCATGGAAATGTTTTTTTGTAAATATAGCGCAGCAAATATTCTTATTCAAGTTAATAATTATCAATTTCTGACATATGAATAATTGCCTTTGAAATATTGGCAGCTATAATCTTTTAAATTGATAACATCAGCCACCTTTCGTGTCCAGACAATAAAAATCTTACATACACTTGATATTCACAATTACGAGGATTTTTATCTAACAGAAAAAATATTTTGACAATCTTTAATTTTTACATTAGTATAACAAAAATTATTTAAAAAAAGGATCTAAAAACAATGACGGATATAGCGAGAATTCAGAATGTAGTAATCAACATTCTACCCCTGCTTCTGGGTCTCGCCCTGTTGCGCCTTTTACTTAAGGCCGCCTACCCATTGTTTTTAGGTATTCACTAGTATTATAAAAAACTGATTACCTGAAAGGCCGTGGGCAGTAAAACCCACGGCTTTTTTTATTATGAATTAAAGGTACAAATCCCGATGGCCTTTGGCCACGGGATCAATTCCTATAGTCATTGAGGAGATGAAATTATGAAGAAGGATAAAAATCGTGTTTATATTTTTGATACGACCTTGAGAGATGGCGAGCAATCACCGGGCTGCAGTAAGAACACGGAAGAAAAATTGATTCTCGCCAAGCAGCTCGAAAAACTAGGCGTTGATATAATCGAAGCTGGATTTCCAATCGCTTCCGAGGGGGATTTTGACGCGGTGCGCCAAATCGCCAGAGAGATCAAAAAATCTCAGGTGGCAGGCCTGGCCCGCGCCAATAAAGTCGATATTGATCGTGCCTGGCAAGCAATAAAAGGCGCGGCTCATCCCCGCATCCATACTTTTATCTCTTCTTCGGATATTCATTTGAAGTATCAGCTCAAAAAGAGCCGTGATCAGGTACTGAAAGAGGCTGTCGCCGCCGTCAAGCTGGCGCGCTCTTACACGGAAAATGTCGAATTTTCGCCGATGGACGCCACACGCTCGGATAAAGACTATCTGGTAGAAATGGTATCGATGGTTATCGATGCCGGAGCTTGCACCGTCAACATACCCGATACGGTCGGCTATACCATCCCCGAAGAATTCGGCAATCTGATTGCCTATCTGTTCGCCAACGTCAAGAACATGGGCGACACGATTATATCCACCCATTGTCATAATGATTTAGGTTTGGCCGTAGCCAATTCATTGGCGGCAATAAGTCACGGGGCGCGTCAGGTGGAATGCACGATAAACGGCATTGGCGAACGGGCGGGAAACACGGCGATGGAAGAAATCGTTATGGCACTGCAAACGCGCAAAGACCTTTATGGACTTTATACAAAAATCAATACCGACCAGATTTACAAGACATCGCGCCTGTTGACACAGATTACCGGCATATCGGTTCAGCCGAATAAAGCCATAGTGGGAGCAAACGCTTTCGCGCATGAATCCGGCATTCATCAGGACGGCTTGATTAAGGAAAAAATCACTTACGAAATTATGACGCCGCAGTCCGTCGGCATCAGCGATACGCATATAGTGCTGGGTAAACACTCCGGCCGTAATGCCATTTCACACCATTTGAAAAAAATGGGCTACACGTTAAATGACGAACAGATCAATAAAGTCGCTGCAAGGGTAAAAGAACTGGCTGATGTCAAGAAAGATATCTATGATGAAGACCTGGAAGTTATTCTTTCTGAAGAAATTTACCGGGGAGAGGATAAATACAATCTAGTTTATCTGAATGTAGTCAGCGGTAACGTAGCCATTCCCACGGCAACTATGGAAATGCAGGTGGGCAAAGACGTCGTGCGGGAAGCGGGATTCGGCAACGGCCCGGTGGACGCGACTTTCGCGGCGATCCGCAACATCACCAAAACTAATTATCCGTTGATGAAATATATCGTCAATGCCATAACTGGCGGATCGGACGCGCAGGGTGAAGTTACCGTCCAACTCAAATATAATGGTCATTCGGTTGTTGGCCGCGGCGCACATCCGGATGTCATCGTCGCTTCCGCAAAAGCCTATATCAACGCGCTGAATCGCCTGGAATTTTTAAAGGACAGCGGCAAAAAGGTTAAAGTTGAATAAACATAAAAAAAAGTATAAGGACAATTTCCCATACTATTATGAAAGGGAGTACAATCGTGGGCAACACCATTACGGAAAAAATTTTAATGGCACATACTGATCTGAAAAAAATCTCCGCCGGTCAGTTGATCAACGCCAGAGTGGATATCGCTTTAGGCAACGATGTTACTGCGCCTATAGCAATTAATGAATTCATAAAGGCAGGCGGGAAAAAAGTCTTTAACAAGGATAAAGTTGCTTTAGTGCTGGATCATTTCACGCCCAATAAAGATATTAATTCCGCCCAGCAGTGCAAGACCGTGCGCGAATTCGCCGCTAAACATAAAATAACTCATTTTTATGAAGGCGGAAATGTAGGTATTGAACACGCTTTATTGCCCGAGCAGGGCATTGTCCTGCCCGGCGATCTGGTCATCGGCGCGGATAGTCACACCTGCACTTACGGCGCATTGGGAGCATTTGCCACCGGCGTGGGCAGCACCGATCTGGCGGCGGCCATGCTCACCGGAGAATTGTGGCTGAAAGTGCCGCAATCCATGAAATTTATAATTTCCGGCTCTTTGCGAAAATGGGTCTCGGGCAAGGATTTAATTCTGCATATAATAGGCCGCATTGGCGTTGGCGGCGCTTTATACAAGGCAATGGAATTTACCGGAGAAACTATTGAAAAATTGCCGATGGCCGACAGACTTTCCATGGCCAACATGGCGATTGAAGCCGGAGCGAAAAACGGCATTTTCGTTCCTGACAAAATTACCACGGAATACATCAAAAAAAGAGCGAAACGTGATTATAAATTTTATTCTTCCGACGAAGATGCCGTCTATTCCGACATCATCGAAATCGACGCGAGAAAGATTGAGCCGCAAGTGGCTTTCCCCCATTTGCCTTCCAATGTTAAAGGAATAAGCAAAGCGGGCAAAGTAAGGATTGACCAATCGCTTATCGGCTCGTGCACCAACGGCCGGATTGAAGATTTGAGAATTGCCGCGCAGATTCTGAAAAAACGTAAAGCCGCGCCAAATGTGAGGTTGATTGTTGTTCCGGCAACTCCGGCAATTTACAAGCAAGCCTTGAAAGAAGGATTGATTGAAATTTTCCTGAACGCCGATGCCATAATCAGTCCGCCTTCCTGCGGCGCGTGTCTGGGCGGGCATATGGGAATTCTGGCGGAAGGAGAAAGGGCTGTCGCTACGACGAATCGTAATTTTGTCGGCCGCATGGGCCATCATAAAAGCGAAGTCTATCTGGCCAGCCCCGCGGTTGCGGCCGCTTCCGCCGTTTTAGGCAGAATTGCGTCCCCTGAAGAATTATAAAAAACTCATGAGGATTCTCACATGATATTCAAAGGAAAAGTTTGGAAATTTGGAGATAATATAGATACCGACGCGATTATTCCAGCACGCTATTTAACGACATCAGATCCGCAAGAGCTTGCCACTCACTGCATGGAAGATGCTGATTCGAATTTCGTTGCCAAAACGAAGACGGGAGATATTATCCTGGGAGGAGAAAATTTCGGCTGCGGCTCTTCGCGCGAACACGCGCCCATTGCCATTAAAGCGGCAGGCATTTCCTGTGTTGTCGCTAAAAGTTTCGCCCGCATTTTTTATCGCAATGCCTTCAACATGGGATTGCCCATTTTTGAATCAAGAGAACTTGTGGACGCGATTAAAGAAGGTGAAGAAATAACTGTTGACAGCGCCAGAGGGACAATAACTATATCAAATTCAAACAAAGCTTTTACTATAAATCCCATTCCGCCTTTCATGGAAAAACTTATCGCTGACGGCGGGTTGATGAAGCATATTGCTAGAAAAAGAGGAAAGAATCACGGGGAATGAACCCCAAAGCAAGTTTTGAAAAAACTAACGTAGCGAGCTGATGGGTATCATGCCGTCCGCTATGCGGGATTGTTTCCAATAGCGTTTAGCTATTGGATAATTCGACTAAAAAACTTCAATGCGCTTTGCTTTTGAAGTTTTAGTCTCATTACAACTTAACAATTCCGCTGCGCTACGCTTTCGGAATTGGAGTTTCACAATGAAAAAAGATAATTTTAAAATCGCCGTATTTGCCGGTGACGGTATCGGACCGGAAATAATTAAAGAAGCTTTAAAGATTTTAAAGATTATCTCCGACAAGAAAAAAATCAAACTGCAATTCAAGGAAGGACTTGTCGGCGGCAGCGCCTATGATCATTTTGGCGTCCCTCTGCCGGATTCGAGTCTGAAACTCGCCTTGAAAAGCGACGCTGTTTTACTGGGAGCTGTGGGCGGTCCTAAATGGGAATCGCTAGACTACAGCGTGAGACCGGAAAGGGCACTGCTTGGTTTACGGAGCAACCTGGGTATATTCGCCAATCTACGGCCGGTTGTCGCCTTTGACGAACTTCTGGACGCTTCACCACTCAAGAAAAATATTGTGCGGGGCATTGATATCATGATTGTCCGCGAATTAACTGGTGATGTTTATTTCGGAAAACCGCGCGGTGTAAAAAAAGGAAAAGACGGGAAACGCAGGGGCGTTAACACGATGGTTTACACTGAAGATGAAATCCGCAGAATCGCCGTTCGCGCCTTCGAAATTGCCCGAACGCGTAAAAAGAATCTTCTATCCGTAGATAAAGCTAACATTCTCGAAAGTACGGAACTCTGGCGTGACGTGGTTACTGAAGTCGGTCAGAGTTATCCTGATATTACCCTCAAACACATGTATGTTGATAATTGCGCCCTGCAGCTCATCCGCGATCCTGCGCAGTTTGACGTAATTGTCACCACCAATTTGTTCGGAGATATATTAAGCGATGAAGCCGCCATGCTGACCGGTTCCATCGGCATGCTGCCTTCGGCCAGTCTGGGTGATAAAACCGCTTTGTATGAACCAATTCATGGTTCAGCACCGGATATAGCCGGAAAAAACATCGCCAATCCGCTGGCCACAATACTGTCGGTGGCATTGATGCTGCGTTATTCATTATCCTTGCCGCGGGAAGCCAGTTTGATAGAAAAAGCCGTTGGAGAAACATTAAAAGCAGGGTTCCGGACGAGGGATATTTTTCAGAAGAACAAAAAATTAGTCGGCACCGAAGAAATGGGAGATGCTGTTGCAAAAAAACTGCGCAAACTTATAAATTGATGAGATCCTTCTGAAGGAGCCGGTTATAAACAGCAATCATTGAGGATGAAAAAGATGGAATCTTTGGTTTTTCTGGAAAAGATATCAATTGATCCTCCCCGTGAACAAATATATCAGCGGCTCGGCTACAAAAAAAGAACAACCGCGATCTCGGCAAACCAGCAAAAAGAAACAGACCTTTTCATAAATGAAGCTTCATCCCTGATTTCACTGAAGGGAATGTTTCTTCGCCTTGCCATCAATCATAACGACGGCGAAAAAATAATTCTGGCTGGAGGTTTGATTTTCAGCAGTAAAAAGTTATCCACTTTCCTGCGCGATTGCCGGGAAACCGTTCTTATGGGCGCAACGGCAGGAAGCGCCGTTATGGAAGCAATCAAGGAAAAAACCCGTCAGGACGACTTAGCCGCCGCGGTCGTTTATGACGCCACGGCCAGTGAAATGACAGACGCGGGCCTAGATTGGATTATGGATTATATAAATCAGCAGATTCGCCGCGAAGGAAAAACTCTTTTGCCGCGGCGTTTTTCCGCCGGCTACGCTGATTTTAATTTGGAAAATCAGAAAGCAATTTATGAAATCCTTAAAATGGAGAAATTTGGTGTGGCGATAACTTCCGAATTTATCCTGCTTCCGGAAAAATCAGTTACCGCAATCAGCGGCATTTGCGGATAATACTCAAAAATATTCGTTGTTCCGCACCGAACCATGCACATAGCCATGGCAAATCCCAGTGACACCGGATAAACAATCATATACACCACGCCAGTCTGATTGGGGGGCAATATTTCCTTTGACATCCAAGACCGAAATCCTTATAGTTCAAGCATAAATAATAAACGTCTTGTCAAAATAGCACAGCCAACAAGACAATGAAGAAATAGAAGTGAATTGATATTTCAAACCCTTCCTCCAGGCTCATCCAAAGGGATAAACGCATGAAAAAAAATCCTCCATCTAAAATCAGCAATCAGCAATCACTTCGAACATTGATGATTGATGATTCGGAAGATGATGTACTGCTTATAATCCGTGAGCTTAAAAAAGGCGGATACAATCCTCTTTATGAGAGGTTGGAAACCGCCGCCGCGATGGAAAAAGCCTTAAAAGACAAGACATGGGACATCATCCTTTGCGATTATAAAATGCCGAAATTCAATGCTCCCTCCGCCATTGCCTTATTAAAGGAAACAAATATAAATATTCCTCTCATCGTTGTATCCGGAACTATTGGCGAAGAAACAGCCATAGAGTGTATGCGTTTAGGCGCCCAGGATTATATAATGAAATCTAACTTATTCCGCCTTTGCCCGGCCATAGCCAGGGAACTAGAAGAGGCAACGGCCAGAGACAAGCAAAAGCAGGCGGAATCCCAAAGGGAGGCTGCGCTCGAAGCACTGCGTCAGAGTGAGGAAAAATATCGAGCCATTCTGGAAAACATGCAGGAAGGCTATTTCGAAGTTGATCTTGCCGGCAACTTTACCTTTTTCAATGATACCGTGTGCCGGGACTTGGGCTACCCCAAAGAGGAATTGATGGGTATGAATAACCGGCAGTACACAGAGAAAGAAGAGTTAAAAAAAGTTTTTCAAGCATATCATAAAGTTTATACCACGGGAGAACCCATAAAAGAATTCGGCTGGGAGATCACAAGAAAAGACGGGGCTAAAAGATATATTGCTGGTTCCATGTCGTTAAAAAAAGATTCATCGGGTAATCCAACGGGATTTAGAGGAATTGCACGTGATATAACTGAACGCAAACAGATGGAGGAAAAATTACTTAACGAGGAACAGAGGTTCCGCGCTCTCGCGGAGCAATCTTCAGATATAATTGTTCTCGTAAATAGAGAAGGAATTATCACCTATGAAAATCCGGCAGTTGATATTTTGGGCATCAAACCTGAGGAAAGGATTGACGCCAGCGCATTTGAACATGTTCATCCGGATGACCTGACGCTTATTACTGATTCATTCAATATATTGTTCAGTGATACAAACGCTCCCGTTCAGAAAGCTGAAATACGCCTTCGCCGCGCTGATGGAGGCTGGTGCACGTTTGAAGCTGTGGCAAGCAATCTGGTTCGCGACAATGTTGTTGAAGCCGCGATGGTTAATCTCCGTGATATCACCGAGCGCAAGAGAGCGGAGAACGCGTTGAGAAAAAGTGAAAAATACTTTAAAGAGATTACAGAAAACTCTTCAGACATCATTGTCATTACGGATGAAAACGGAAACATAAAGTATTGCAGCACTTCTATAGAGCGTTTTACCGGATACAAGCCGGAGGAGGTAATCGGCAAAAGTGGATTCATGTTTATTCATCCGGATGAAATTAAACGCGCTTCCGATGAGTTCGGCGAGGCTATTCTGACAAATAATTCCCCTATCGCCCCCAATGCATTCCGCATAGTGCATAAAGATGGTTCGGAACGTTATTTTGATGGGACGGGGAAAAATCTCCTGCATAACCCAGATGTTGCAGGTATTGTCATGAATATACGCGACATCACCGAGCGCAAACAGGCGGAGGAGGCGCTGAAGAAGAGTGAAGCAAAATATCGCAACATTTTTGAAAACGCCATGGAAGGCATATATCAGTCAACAACAGATGGACGGTTTATCACTGTAAATGTCGCTTTCGCCCGGATGGCCGGTTATAATTCCCCCGAGGAATTAATCGAAACCATCAAAGACATAGGAACCCAGCTTTATGTTCATCCCGAAGATCGTGATCGGTTCCTGGAGATCAGAGCAAAAAAAGGTTCTGTCGAAGGTTTTGAGACGGAATTTTATAAAAAGAACGGAAGCACATTCTGGGTTGTCATCAATGCCCGGGCGGTCAAAGATGAACAAGGGAAAATTCTCTACACTGAAGGACTCATCGAAGACATCACTCTTCGTAAGCATGCCGAGAAAAAACTTCACCAGAGCCTTGACAGTCTTAAGAAAGCCGTTAACACGACGATTCAGGTTTTGGTGTCCGCTTTGGAAGTAAGGGATCCCTATACGGCCGGTCATCAGTCCCGTTCTGCGAATCTGGCCTTTGCCATCGCCAGGGAGATGGGATTAGATAAGGAGAAAATGGATGGAATCCGCATGGCAGGTATCATTCATGACATCGGGAAATTATCCATACCCGTGGAGATATTGTCCAAGCCTACCAAACTGACAAATATTGAATTTTCTCTGATTAAAGAACACTCTAAGATTGGATATGAGATGCTGAAGGATGTGGAATCACCATGGCCGCTGGCACAGATTGTTTACCAACACCATGACCGGATGGACGGATCCGGCTATCCAAGAAATCTGAAAGGGGATGAAATTCTTATGGAGTCCCGCATTATGGCTGTGGCTGACGTGGTGGAAGCCATGGCTTCCCACCGTCCTTATCGTCCAACATTGGGTATTGAGGCAGCTCTTGAAGAAATTACGAAAAACAGGGGCATTCTTTATGACAATGCTGTTGCCGATACCTGTCTGAGATTGTTTCGCGAGAAAGGTTATCAATTTACATAAGATGGAAAAAAACAATCCCGTA
>JAPLJP010000012.1 GCA_026388535.1 Deltaproteobacteria bacterium
TAAAAGAGGTATTTATGCTCCTTATGAGATTGAGACAACAACAAAAGACGGCCGCAAAATAAGTCTTCTGATTACTACCTCTCCCGTTGTCGGAACGGGCCACTATATATTGGTTCAACGCGATATTACCGAATTTAAAAATCTGGAAAAGAAGCTATATGACAGCCAGAAGCTGGCGGCTCTTGGTCAGCTTTCAGCAGGCATTGCTCACGAGATACGCAATCCTCTTTCTTCAATCAAAATGAGTTTGCAGATATTGGCAAGACGCATGAACCCTGAAGGAAACGATTTGAAGAGATTCAAGATCGCGGAAAAAGAAGTGGATCATCTGGAAATGCTGGTCAGTAATATTTTAGCTTTCGCCAAGCCGGTGGAACCGAAGAAGATAACCGTGGATTTATCCAAAGTGCTGGAGCAGGCGATAGCCATGGCTGAGAAAGGAATTTCCGATAAAAAAATTGAATTGCAGACAAAATTTGGTGATATTCCTCACGTGGCGGTGGACGCGGCGATGATGGCCGACGCTTTTTTAAATGTTATCCGCAACGCCGTGGAAGCGGTGGCGGAAAACGGCAGGATTGTCGTTTCTCTGCGCTATTTCGATGAAACCCGTCAGTCGGTGGCTGTGGAGATTAATGATAATGGAAGCGGTATTGACGAGGAAGACATGCCGCATATATTTAATCCTTTCTTCACGCGAAAAAATTATGGTACCGGTTTAGGACTTTCTCTGGTAAAGAAAATAGTTGATATTCATCAGGGGATGATTGATATTTCAAGCAGGAAGAATGGGGGAACGACGGTGCTTATTGTTCTGCCGCTGTGAATCGAAGGCGCTCGCTCCTCACTTACAAATAACGAATAAGGTAACATATTATGCCGAGTATTCTTGTTATTGATGATGATGCTTCGATTGCGGAAACACTGGATTTATATCTTACCGAAGAAGGCTACAAAGTTCGCACCGCGCTGACCGGCACGGAAGGTTTGAATAAATACGTGCAGGAACAATCGGATGTTGTTATTCTGGATATCCGCCTGCCGGACATTAACGGATTTACTGTTCTGGAAGATCTCAAAGAAGAAAATGAAAATATAAAAGTCATCATGATTACCGCTTTTCATGACATGGAAACAACCATTAACGCGATGAAGAGCGGCGCTTTTGATTATATTCATAAACCGGTCAACGTTGATGAACTGGATCTGGCGATCAAGAAAGCCCTCAAATCTCTGGAAATGGAAAAAAAGATTGATGGACTTTTAATGGAGCCATCACGGAATTTCCGGGTAGGGGATATCATCGGCACAGGCAATGAAATGCGGGAAATTTTTAAAACTATCGGCACTGTTTCCCAGAGTCACACCACCGTGCTGATTCAGGGAGAAAGCGGGACGGGCAAGGAGTTGATCGCCAAAGTCATTCATCATAATACCTCACCCGACGAACCCTTTATAGCCGTCAACTGTTCCGCAATTGTCGAAACTCTTTTAGAATCGGAATTGTTCGGCCATGAGAAGGGATCTTTCACAGGCGCTATCGCCCGCAAACTGGGCAAGTTTGAGTTGGCGCGTTTCGGCACTGTTTTCTTAGATGAAATCAGCGAAATGTCAGTCAACCTGCAGGCGAAACTTTTGCGGGTTTTGCAGGAAATGGAATTCGACAGAGTGGGAGGGAAAGATAAGGTCAAGGTTAACGCCCGGATTATGGCCGCGACCAATAAGGATTTAAAGGCGTTGGTTAAGGAAGGGAAATTTCGCGACGATTTGTATTACCGCCTGAATATAGTGTCCATTACTCTGCCGCCGTTGCGCTCGCGCCGTCAGGACATTCCGCAGTTAATCGACTACCTGCTGGCAAAAATTAATTTGGATCTGCACAAAAAGGTCATCGGCGTTTCCGACGAGATGATGGAAATATTCATGAACTATAACTGGCCGGGCAATGTTCGGGAGTTGGAAAATCTGCTTGTGCGTGCCTGCGTTGTGGCCAAGGGGCAGGTTTTGGGAGTTAACGATTTTCCCGAACTGGGCAAGGAAGACGCTTCCAAGCTGCCAGTCGACGCATCTGATGATTTGTTTAAATCGCCGGAACCGGGAAAATTCCCGACATTGGATGAAATTGAAGAACGCTACATCAGAAAAGTTATCAAAGAGACGGATAAAAACAAAGGGGAAGTCTGTGAGATACTCGGAATTTCCCGGCCCACGTTTGAGAGGAAGCTTGAAAAGTACGGGATCACCTTTGAGCGAGAGTGATACCATTCCGCTTTCTTCGGCTAACTTTGTTGGCAGCGTCGTCGGCTTCCTCGACGTATGTTCATATACGCCTGCGGAGCCTCCTCCTCGCCGCCTCGTTATCCTTTGAAATCGAAATGGTATAATGGTCGTTGAAGAAAACTGATATTAAAAAACTAGTATGCTGTCCCAGGATTTTGATATATATCAACAAATTATAGATCTTGACAAAAAAGTTCACGAGAGTAGTTTTTTTAACTTTTTAAAGTTTCTAACATGATTTAATCAGGAAATAATATGACATTTACTGAAGCTGATAAAATCGTACAAATTTGGGGTAGATATCTTGAATATATAAGCGGTAAAGTTGCCATGGTTTTTGGTGTAAGGATACCTGAATCGTTTTTGCCTTTTCCTAAAGATGTGTTGAATGAAGCTTTAAATATTATGTCAGAACATCATCTCAAAACAGGAAATCAGCGTAGAGCTGACCTTATAAAGGAAACAGCTGCCGAATTAAATGCGTATGTAGACGATGAAGAAGCGGTATTACAGGCCGCGAAACTTTTTAATGATCCAAAGTGGCGTGAAGTTATGCTTCCTTCTTTTAAAGAATTTCAGAAAGAATGGATAAAAACACAATTATAAAAAATAATCAAAAATGAAGAAATATTCTTGCATTCGAATTCAGAATTCTAGGGATCGTATACTTAATTTTGGAATTTAGGGCTGTTCAAAAATGTTCAGATGCAAGGCGCGCAAAAAACGAACCGCGAGGCGTATATAGATATACGTTGAGCGATGCGGTTTGCAGCGCAACACAGCAGATGAGCGTTTTTCAACAGCACTCTAATATTTAAATTATGAAAATAATAAGTGCGGAATTTATAAAAAGCGAAGTGTGGCCGCCTCAGTATCCACCGGCGACACTGCCGGAGATAGCTTTTGTCGGACGTTCCAACGTCGGTAAGACATCTTTGATCAACACGCTTGTCGGGCGCAAAAAATTGGCCAAGACGAGCAATACTCCGGGGCGGACGCAGTTGATCAATTTTTTCACGATTAACGAAAAGGTGTCTTTTGTTGATCTTCCCGGTTATGGCTTTGCCAAGGTTGCTCAGTCGGTGAAAAAAGACTGGGGAGATATGATTGAAGCCTATCTGCGGGAGAGGCAGAGTCTTTGTCTGGTGGTTTTAATTTTGGATATACGGCGCGATCCCAGCGAAGATGATTTGTCTTTGCGTGACTGGCTCACGCATTACCGCATACCTTATTTATATATTTTAACCAAGACCGATAAATTATCCAACAACCAGACGATTGCCCGTCAGCGGGCGATTGAGCGCACACTGCGTGTGTCGGCTGGCAAAAAGCCCATCCTTTTTTCGGCAATAACGCAAAAGGGCAAGAGCGATATCTGGCAATTCATCGAAGGTCACTTAAGTTCACTTCCTGAAACGCGTTCAAATTCGTAAAAAAATAATGATTTAAAAAAGTATGGATAGCATCTTTATTCATGAAATATTCCCATGATGAATAAGGATAGGGAGTGGCTTTCAGGAAAACTCGCTGAGGGGTAATATATACCCGAAGCAGGGGTATCATGCCCCGCCATTCTGAGTGGTCCTGTCGTAAAACAGGATTTAAATTTTCCCCGGAAACGGACGGCGAATACCTGCAGGCAGACGACTAAGTGGCTAAGCCCGTTTCTTCCTCCCTCAGAGGTTTCTCTAAAGAATGCTTGATAACGCTATGATGTCCATGATAGCATTCAAGCCATTCCAAAATCGGGCTGAAACAATGAAAATCAATCATGAACTAATACGGCGGCTTTTAAAATCGGATTTACAAAGCCGCCTTGCTTTTGGATTTTTGATTGCTGCCTGCCTTACAGGTATCTTTGCCACCATCGTCAGCATATGGACAATCAATAAACATACCATTGCAGAAGTAGAAAACAGAGTGCGCCAGGATATGAATACGGCCAAACTGATTTATAATAACAAGATAGATAAAATCAGGTATCTGGTTCAATCTACCGCCGAAGATTCTGATCTGCGCAAACTTGTCATCAGGAATGATATAACCGGCATGGCATATCTTAACAGACTAATTCGAAAAGAAACGGGAACTCATAAGGGGAATGACAATGTTTTCCTGGACATGCTGACGGTTGTGAATAGAGAAGGAAAGGTCTTATACCGGGTGGCGAACCCGTTAATCTCCGGGGACAACCTGTTGGATGACCCCGTTGTCAGTAACTGCATAGGGGAAAAAACCCCGCTATATTCGACTGAACACATGCCGATTAAAAACATTTTAAGGGAAAATCCTGCACTCTCAGACAGGGCGCAAACGGATATTATAAAAACACCGCAATCTGCCGATATCCGGGAAGATAAACTTGCGGATGGCATGGTCATGAAGGTTGCTTATCCGATAATGGATAAAAATACAAACGTGTTAATTGGTGTTCTGATTGCAGGAGTTCTTATCAATAAGGACAATGAAATAGTGGATAGGATCAAAGAGACTGTATATCATGAAGAAAAATACAAAGGCCAGGAAATAGGAGTGGCCACGATCTTTCAGGGAGGTGTACGCATATCAACGAACGTCATGACGAAAGATAACAAAAGGGCCGTCGGCACGATTCTTTCCAAAGAAGTTTATGATCGGGTCATCAAAGAAGGGAAAGACTGGGAAGGCAGGGCTTTTGTTGTGAAAGACTGGTATATTTCCACTTATACGCCTATTTATAACAT
>JAPLJP010000013.1 GCA_026388535.1 Deltaproteobacteria bacterium
ATTGAATTAAAGAAAATAACGGATGTTCTTTGCCAAACCAATGAAAGAGATTTTAAAGACGCTATTAATAACTGGCATCAGAAATGGTCTTCTTTTCTCAAAGAGAGAACAACAGATCCATTAGCCGGAAAGTGGTTCTACTCTCATAAAAGACTTCGCTCCGCTTATCGAAGCTTAAAAATTAATCTGCCGTATTTGTTTACCTATCAGAAATATTTAGAACTCAATATACCGAATACTACAAATTCTCTTGATGGTTGTTTTGCATATTTGAAAGAATTAGTAAGAGTTCACCGAGGAATAAATAAAACGCTTAAAAGAAAAATTGTTCAGGAAATATTGACAAAATCAGACCCCGTTTTTAGGCATTAAGCCCGATTTGAAGTCTTGTATGTATTCAGCTAAATCAGTTCTAACTCTTTCAGGAAGAAATACTTGCTGACCACACCTTATTGCCATATGATCTTATGAAAATTCTTATTAAGATTGATTTATGCCTTGAGATAACTATGCAAACCGGGAAGATAATTCACGCCTAGATAGGTGAACAGGACGCAGGCAAATCCGATGAGGGCAAGGATGGCCATGCGCTTTCCCCGCCAACCCCGGACATACCGCGAATGCAGCATAATTGCGTAGATAAGCCAGGTGATAAGCGACCACGTCTCTTTGGGGTCCCAACTCCAGTAAGAGCCCCAGGCGTAATGGGCCCAAATGGAACCAGTCATGATTCCGATGGTGAGAAAAATAAAACCAAGAGAGATGCTCTGATAAATTAATGTATCCAGTGTTGCCAAAGTGGGGAGTTTCCCTATTAAGCCCGATGGTTTTTCTGCATTATCTTTACCCATATTTTTCAGCAGATAGATTAAACCGCAGCCGAAAGCAACGGTAAAGGCGGCATAACCCATGAAACAGGTTACGACGTGGCTTGTGAGCCAGTTGCTTTGCAGAGCGGGGATAAGCGGCTCGATGCGATTATTGATACCCGGCGCGATGGAGGCATAGGCCATAGCCAGAAATGCTATCGGCACGACAAAAACGCCGATAGTCTTATTTTTCGTCAACCATTCAATAATCAGATAAATAAGAATAATGGCCCAGGCAAAAAAGATCATGGATTCATAAAGGTTGGCCAATGGCACATGTCCAATGCCCAGATCGTAAGAGGTTTTCCATATTAGAAGCAGGGCAATCGTTTGCGCAATGATTACCGCCCAGGCTAAAAATGAAGCTAAGCGCCCCCAAAATTCTTTTCCGATAATCAATCTGAACAGATAAAAAACAAAGGAGGCAAAATAGACAAAAGTCACCCAGCTTAAAATCATCGTGTGGCTCATGTTTTTAACTCCTCGTTGATTTGCCTGCACAAATAATCGATTTTCTTTTGCGGTAGCTGGTCATTCCGGTTGCTCCTGCCGGCAATGTTGATGCTGATTTTTGCGCCTTCTTTTTCTACCCGCACCCAAAACTGTTGGTACGACATAAAAAAGACGATTATTAAACCTACGATCATAAGTAATCCTCCCAGCGCAACAAGAGGAACGCCGGGATCACGAACGAGGTGCAAACCGGTGTAATAAGTTTGTTCGACCCTGTCGATGGAAAAAACAAAGGGCGTGAAAAGACTGGGGTTGAATATTGGCGCTTCAGTAAAGAGGTGGGGACTCACGGCCAGGATCTGGTCAATTTGCTTAAAAACCCAGAAATGGACATCTTTCTTCGGTGAAATAATTCTCAACTTTACGGCTGGTCCCATCTCCATAATGTTTTCTTCCACACGCATGACAAAGCCCCTGGCTTTGCCCTCCGGTAAATCAAATGTATCTCCGGCAGCGAGCCCAATTGAGCCGCCCTTCTTACCGGCAGCCTTGTACGTGATTATTGCCTTGATTTCCGGCGCTACACCGTAGCTGGATTGGTAAAAACGGACATTG
>JAPLJP010000044.1 GCA_026388535.1 Deltaproteobacteria bacterium
TATCCGGCACATAACCCAGCCTGAATTGTTTAATGGTTTCATCAGATATTCCTCTTTTCTGCAAATATTCACGAGCAGGATTGCCTGCGGGAGAAAAGAGATTGCGAGCAAATTGCTGCGCCGCTCTTAAATTTAAATTAACTATGTTCTCCTTCAGCGAGTCTCTCTGCCGACCTTCTTTGCCGGAAGATACAGGTGGCAAAACAACTCCTGTTTTTTCCGCCAGATCTTTAATCGCTTCCGGAAATGTTTTATCGGCAATTTTCATCAAGAATGTAACAACATTGCCGCCCTCGCCGCACCCAAAACAGTAGAATATCTGTTTATCGCGATTGACTGTAAACGACGGAGTTTTTTCCTGATGAAACGGGCATAGCCCGATAAAGTTACGCCCCGCTTTTTTTAATGTAAGGTATTCGGAAGCAAGATCAACAATATCTACTCTGTTTTTAATTTCTTCAATCTTGCTTTTATCAAAATACACGGGCATATCCTGCCTGAAATATATTTATTTTTTTAATTCCAACGCCTTGTTCCCGGAAGAAAAGTAAACTTTTCAATTGGATAAGAACAATTTAACTTTTTCGCCTACAATTTTACCATCGGCCACTCCGGTAAGCCGCGGTATAAGAATTTTCATAACTTTCCCCATGTCCTTGATGGAAACAGCACCGGCTTCCGCGATCGCCTTTTTAATTACAGAGTCAACTTCATCTTCCGACATCTGGGCAGGCATAAACTCCTGCACAACTTTCAGCTCCGCTTCTTCTTTTTCCACCAGATCATTCCTTCCTCCTTTAGCAAACTGTTCAATAGAATCCTTTCTTTGCTTGATCATGGAAGAAAGAACCTGCAGGGATTCACTCTCGTTTAACGGCCGCATTAAATTAATTTCTTTATTATGCATTGCCGCTTTTATCATCCGAATGGCAGAAAGCCGGATCTTATTCTGAGATTTGGCAGCAGCGACCATTTCTTCATTTAACTTAACATTTATATCCATAATAGTTCACCCTCTTACACCAATTCGTTTGTAAGTTACCACCTTGCAGGTGGTAATTACCGGCAAGGTAATTTATTTATTATGCGCTCCCCTTCGGGATGCGCTCCCGGTCTTTGGTTAACTTTGTTGGCTTCGTCGTCGGCTTCCTCAACGTATAACCTGAATAACCTAAAGGTCACGCGTGTAAAATACGCCTCGTCGCCTTCTCCTTGCCGCCTCGTTATCCTTTGAAATGGTATTTAGTATTAACCTTAGCCTAATTTATCCTCAAGTTTTCTGCCACCTAGAACATGCACGTGCAAGTGAAATACAATCTGCCCTCCTTCAGCGTTACAGTTAATAGACGTGCGAAAACCTCTGTCACTTATATTTTTGATCCGGGCTACTTTTTGCGCGGCTGATATCAAATTGCTGGTAACATCTATGTTCTTGGCGTCAATGTCCATAAGTGTTGCAATGTGCTTTTTAGGAATGATGATAACATGTACCGGCGCCATCGGCTGAATATCATTAAACGCTAAAACGCTATCATCTTCGTAAACCTTGTCGCAAGGAATTTCCCCCCGGACAATTTTACAGAAAACGCAATCTGACATGAACATTACCTCCCCTGATTTTTCAGCTAAGAAAATTACCTGCTTGCCCTGATCGCTTCTTCCAGAAAAATAGCGCCCGTGTAGAGAGCGCGGCCGATAATTACTCCATAGATTTCACAATCTCTTATCGCTAAAAGTTCCTCAATATCATTAATAGTAGCCACTCCGCCGGAAGCTATCACCGGAATACTCACAGCCTTAGCCAAAGTCATTGTTGCCTCAATATTGACTCCTGTCCCCATTCCATCGCGTTTTATATCAGTATAAACAATGGCCTTTATGCTATAATGTTCATAACGTCTGGCAAGATCAACGGCGTTTTGCTCAGTTTTTTGTGTCCAGCCGTGAATAGCCACTTTTCCATCCAAGGCGTCTATGCCCAGAATTATTTTCTCCGGAAATGTTTCGCAGGCATCCTGGACAATTTTTTCATTTTGCAGCGCCGTCGTGCCAAGGATAACGCTGGAGATGCCATTGCTTAAATAATACTCTATGGTCTCCATATCCCTTATACCGCCGCCAACCTGAATTGGAATATCAATCTTTCTGGCGATGTCCAGAATGATATTAGCGTTGCGGGGCAAACCGGCGACAGAACCGTCGAGATCAACTATATGTATCAATTCAGCGCCTTTCTGCACCCAGGTCAGCGCCATATCCACAGGATTATCCGCGTATGTTGTAACGCGGTCAAAATCACCCTGAGCCAGCCGCACACATTTTCCATCTTTAATGTCAATTGCCGGAATAATGATCAAACGAATCTCCCCCCTTAAAATATATGCAATAATTAACCAAAAATTGAGATTCCCATTAACAATAAAGTAAAGACAATTTCTTAATATTCAAGTTAAATTTTATTTTTCATACCCAATAAAGCTCGCAAGCAGATAGGATTACGCAGACCGATGCATCAAGAAAAGTATTCTTAATATTCAACGCCGGGAAATGTCTTAAATATTTCATTCATGCCCTGCTCCGTCAGTTGGCGCGCGTTAAGCCATTTGCCGCCGCCCTTAAAGAACGAAGATATCTGGAAAACATCTTCCATCAGCGATTTTTGCGTTTTATCAAAAAAACCCCGCCAGATTATGCTGCCGTCAGAAGTTTTAATTAAATGAATTTCAAAAGCCACAGACGCCGGATGTTCCGATGAATATTCATAACCTACTCTATCTATATAACGGTAAACATATCCAGCGGCTAAAACATCAGCTTCCAATTCACTGCCAACTTTTTTAAAGATGTTCAACAAAGGCTCCTTCATTGATTTGGAAGCTATTCGTTGATAGACGCTCTGCGCTTCATCCGAGGGAATTAATTCTACTCCTTTTAATTCACGCAACTTATCAACAAAAATTTCTTCAACTATCTTTTCGGATCCTTTTAATATTCTTCCACTGGAAGCACCAATGCCGCAAAGCGGGCAAATGACAGTTTTTCCTGTTTCCTTTTCCGGCATTAATGATTGGAATGAAATTACGGCCAACCGCATTGAATGTTTAGTGCTTTCCACGCTATTTTCCAAGGCCTGAACCGAAATTGACAAAGCCAGAAAAGCGATTAACACAAATCCCGCGACAGAGCCTGCTTTCTTACAAAAATAATTAAGCAAAATTTGACCTCGCTTTTTTAAATCCCGATAAACGGGATAAATGCGTTAACGAAATTATTAAAGACTTCCTTTTGTGGAAAGCACTCCCTTAACATTCTCATTCAAAGCCACAGCTTTTCTGAACGCACGGGCAAAAGCCTTAAATACAGCCTCGATAATATGATGAATATTATCACCATACTCAAGATTGATATGCAGTGTTATGCCGCTTTGATCGGTAAACGCTTTGAAAAATTCTTTAACCAGGGCCGGATCAAATCCGCCGATCTTTCTGCGTCCGTATTTAACATTGTAAATCAGATAGGGACGTCCGGAAATATCCAAATCCACCCGGCATAAACATTCATCCATCGGTACACAAGCCGAGCCGTAACGATTAATGCCCTTCTTTTTATCCAGCGCCTGTCTTACGGCTTTTCCCAGACAAATACCTAAATCCTCGATTAAATGATGGTCATCAATCTGCGTATCCCCTTTGCTTTTTACGACGAGTTTTAAAAAACCATGACGCGCAAAAAGCTCCAGCATATGATCGAAAAAAGGTATTGTCGTATCAATCCTGCTCTCCGCGGTTTTATCCAGATCAATTTCAAGGTTTATATCGGTTTCTGTCGTTTTGCGGATAATTTTTGCTTTCCTGGACATCAATATATTTCCTCTTAAATAACTTTGTTTAAAGGATATTCAATTATACCCTGCGCCCCAGCTTCCAGAAGTACTGGGATTAAATCCCTCATAATTTTTGCGTCCACAATGGATTCAATAGCAAACCATTTTTCCGAAGACAGGCTGGAAATCGTGGGAGCTTTGAGTGAAGGAAGCAATGACATCACTTTTCCCAGATTTTCTTTGGCAACATTCAGTTTCAGCCCTACCTTGCCCATCGCCTGCAAAGAACCGGTAAGCATTGTGCTGATTTGCTCAATTTTCTTCCGTTTCCAGGAATTCTTCCAGGAAGCGCGATTGGCAATTAACTGCGTGTTGGTCTTCATTAGCTCATGAATAATCCGTAATTTATTGGCCTTAATCGTCGAACCGGTTTCTGTTACTTCTACAATAGCATCCACCAGGCCTTCAACTACCTTCGCTTCCGTCGCCCCCCAGGAAAATTCAACATGAATATTGATTTTTTTATCGGCAAAATATTTTTTTGTAAAATTCACCAATTCGGTCGATATTTTTTTCCCTTCCATATCTTTAATTGAGTTATAAGGTGAATCTTCACGGACAACCAGCACCCAGCGAGCCTGCTGAGTTGAAACCTTGGAATAAATCAAATCCTGCACCACAACAGCATCAGATGAATTTTCCATAATCCAATCAATTCCCGTCAGGCCCAGATCCAGAGTGCCGTCTTCGACGTAACGGGAAATTTCCTGCGCCCGAACAAGCCTGCACATAATTTCCGGATCATCAATATCGGGAAAGTAGCTTCGACTGTCGCAGGTAATACGCCAGCCGGCTTTTTTAAATAAATCTATAGTATTGGCTTCCAAACTTCCCTTGGGAATTCCTAATTTTAAAACTTTCATTTATATACTTCCTCTGGATTAAAAATCTTTTCTCCAACTACAACAAAATCCTCACCGCTTAACTTCCGGTAGAAGCATGATTTGTAGCCTGTGTGGCAAGCCGCTTCTCCCAATTGTTTTACCTGTAATAAAATTGTATCGTTATCACAATCAATAAAAACATCTTTGATTAATTGAAAGTGTCCTGATGATTCCCCTTTTAACCAAAGTTTCTGTCGCGATCTGCTCCAGTAAGTGGCCTTTCCCGTCTGCAGTGTAGCCTCCCATGATTCACGATTCATGTAAGCCATCATAAGAACTTCTTTGGTTTCAGCATCTTGAACAATCGCGGGGACTAAACCATCCCCTTTGGCAAAATTCGGCTCAATCATTTTATCCTCATATCTTTATAATTTTATATATTTAAATGATGAATTACTTTAAATCAAGAAATATTTTCATCTTTAATCACGGGTATAAACCCCAAAGCAAACTGTGTGGTTTATACCCTCCGCTTTGCGGGATTGTTCAACTTACCAATTTCAATACGCCTATAGTGACCCCACGGTGCCCTTCAGGGTATTTAGGTTATTCGCTTTTGGAATTGGAGTTTCACAATAATCATCTATTTGCAACTTGCCCGGGATTTTTTTTTATGATAGAAAAAAAATCATAATATTATATTAGTATTTAATTAATTTGTTACTTTTACCGGAGGTATAATCATGTCTTTACTTATCGGAGGAATCCTGTCCGCCATCTTCGGATTAATCAGTTTGATATTTTGCTGGTCGGATTTCATGACCATTCTTAAAGGCTCTTTGCCAATTTTTCTACTCTTAGGCGGAGCTTTGGCCGTTTACGTGGGAATTGATGAAATACAGGAAAGAATAAGAGAAGAAAGGCAAAGGCAGGAAGAAAAATTTGCTAAGGCACAGGAAGAAATTGAATTGGTGAAAGCCGAGGCTGAACGCTATAAAGAAGAATTGAACAGATTAAAAGAAACAAAACAGTAAGATGATTTAAGTACCCCATAGAATCAGGATAATAAATTCCAAAGTGAGCTTTGATTTCGTTTAATTATCAGTAAAACAAATTTTTATATTTTTACTTAATCTTCCGGATATCCCCTTCTTTGCCGATAACGACCAATACTTCCCCGTCTTTCACCACAAAACTAGCTTGCGGAACCATATGAACATTATCGGAAATAACATCGCGTACGGCGATGACTTCTATGTTATATTTGTTGCGTAATTGTAAATCCGCCAGCGTTTTTCCCAGAAAACTATTTGGCGGCGCCATTTCAAAAATCATGTAATCTTCAGACAGTGGAATATAATCCATCACGTTTGGAGAAATCAGACTCTTGGCCACCTTCTTGGCTACGTCCATTTCCGGAATTATTACATCTGTGGCCCCTACCTTTTCCAAAATCAGTTTATGTTCTTCATTGGGCGCTTTGACAATTATTTTTTTAACTTTCAATTGTTTTAAATGCAGAGTGATCAAAGTACTGGCGGCCAAATCTTCCCCGAAAGAAATAATGGCAATATCATCTGGCTCGATACCTATCTCTTCCAACACTTCTTTATCAGTGCCATCCGCCAGGATCGCCTTGCTTGAATAATCTCTGATTTTTTGAATTACTTCTTTATTTTTATCAACGGCGACAACATCAAATCCGTTTTCAAACAAATCGCGCGCAATATTGGAACCAAATATACCCAATCCAATTACGACAGCCCTTTTCATTTCTTCCTCCCGTTACTCAGATCAAATTATAATTTTTTAATACAAGTTTAATGTTTTAGTAAAAGACCTAAGAAGCCAAAATCGGTAACGACTTCGTAAAATACCCTGAAGGGTACGCGAGCGCCAGAAACAAGGCGCGCAAGGCCTGAGGAATAAGGCCTACTTCTGCGTAGGCCGCATAATGACGAAGGACGAAGCGCAACGCAGTATATGGCGCTCGCGTGCCCTTCAGGGTATTTTACGAAGTTGTCAGCCCACCATAATCGATTCCTCGGCATAGGTTATACCCTTTTTTCTTGATGAATACCAGGCATAAGCCAGGGTCAGAGGTCCTACGCGCCCGGCAAACATCATAAGGATTATCGCCAATTTCTGGACATCATTGAGCTGGGATGTAACCCCCATAGATAAGCCCACCGTGCCGAAAGCAGAAACAGTTTCAAATAAATATTCCACAAATTTATGGCGGCTGTTCATTGGCGTAGAATCTAAATCGCCGAAAAATAAAAGAATGGCGGTTATAAAGAAAATACAAAAAACTGCTGCAAGGATAATGTAAATCGTCTTTTCCATAGTTTCTTTAGGTATTGTCCGATTGGCAATATTCACATTTTCATTACCCTTGATGCGATTAAATATCAAAAGTAAAAGTAAAGTAAAACTTGTGGTTTTGATACCGCCGCCGGTCGATCCGGGCGAGGCGCCGATAAACATTAAAATTATCATTACAAGAATTGTGGAGTTGGTCAAAGCCCCGATGTTAACCGTGTTAAAACCGGCGGTGCGCGGCGTTACGGATTGAAAAAAAGACGCCAAAATTGATGTTTTAAAATTAAAATCTTTTAAAACATTGTTCATCTCCATGAAGTAAAAGCAAACGGCGCCAATAAGAATCAGGCAAGCTGTAGTTATCAAAACAATTTTGGTATGAAGGGAAAGCTTTTTTTCCAAACCGCGCAATTTAGCCAACACTTCATACTGGACAACAAAACCGATTCCACCCAGAACGATAAGCGTAATTATCGTAACATTCACAATAACATCGCTTTGGTAAGAAACTAAATTGTCCGCAAAAAGAGAATAACCGCAATTATTAAAGGCCGAGATAGCATTGTAAAGGGCATGATAAAAGGCCTGGACGGGAGTAAAATCACTAACAAAACGACAAAACAAAAGAAAAGTTCCGATTGCTTCTATCACAAAGGTATAGAGAAGAACTCTTTTGACAATTGAGAAAAAGTTCCTCCGCGGTGTGTGCAAAAAAGTTGTCTGACAAAGTTCACGTCCTTTAAAAGATATTCCCCGCCCCATCAAAGCAAAAAAAACAACGGAAAAGGTAATGATCCCCAAACCGCCAACTTGAAAAAGAACCATCGTAATAAGCTGTCCAATAAGAGATAAATCTTTACCTATATCCAATACGGTAAGGCCGGTAACACATACAGCCGAAGTGGAAGTAAAGAGCGCATCGATAAAACGCAATTTGTTTTGTGCAACCGAAAAAGGAAGCCATAAAGACAGCGCTCCCAGCAAAATAACGGAGGCAAAACTAAAAACAAATATTCTTGTCGGAGTAAGGTGACGTGAGAAGAAAGTTTGAATTATCAAATAAATTTTCATGGTTATACCTTTAACCCGAAAAGTCAGGAGAAGGGTTAAGAGGAATGCGCTTTCTCTCTGTTCACAATCATTCCCCAAATCATCAACATGGCGCCCAGGGAAATAGCCGAATCAGCCACATTAAACGCCGGCCAGTGGGCTGTCCCGACATAGACATCCAGAAAATCCACCACCGCGCCGAAACGGATGCGATCAATAAGATTTCCCACTGCTCCGGCGAAAATCAAAGTAAGAGACGCAAGCACGAGCATGTTCTGCGATTTACTTTTCACTATGTAATAAATGATCAGCAAAATAATCGCCGAGGTTATTCCGATAAAGAAAAAATAGCGGAATATTTCGGAAGTATTGGCCAGAAATCCGAAGGCCGCGCCGGGATTCATCACGTAAACAAGGTTAAAGAAACCGTCAATAACCGCGTATGATTCATGGAGAAAGAATTTTGCCACAATAGCGGCTTTAGTTATTTGATCCAGAATAATCACTGTGATCGCGCCAAGTAGAAAAATGATGATATTTTTTTTCAAATAAATCTCCTTAATAAAGCATGATTGATTTATCTACAGATTTTGCAAACAACGGGCGCAGACCGTTGGATGCTTTGCGTATGAACCGACAGATTCTTCATAAATCCAGCAGCGTTCGCATTTGATGCCGCGGGCTTTTTCCACACCGACCATCAGGCCTTCAATTTCTCCACTCTTGAAAGGTGCGGCAATATCTTTCTTGTCGGCCAGCTGCAATTGCGAAACAATCAAAAGCGCGCGCATATCTTCCAGATGCGCGGCAAATAAAGCACGCATTTTCTCCGGCACGGCAATAGTAATCCGCGCGTCAAGAGAATGTCCGATGATCTTTTCTTTTCTGGCTTGCTCGACAGCCTTGGCAATCTCTGCCTTGGCGTCAATCATTGTCTTCCAGCGCTCACCCAGTTCCGTATTGAAATATTTATCGTCAACCTGTGGAAACTGCGCCAGATGAACGCTTTCTTCTTTTTTACTCCAGGAGGGCATTGCCGACCACACTTCTTCCGCGGTAAAGGTCAAAACCGGTGCCAGGAGCAGTGTCATAGCTTTTAAAATGGTAAAGATCGCCGTCTGTCCCGAGCGGCGCTCCAATGAATTTGTTTTTGTTGTATAAAGCCTGTCTTTTAAAACATCAAGATAAAGAGCGCTCAAATCAACTGTACAATAATTGTACAGTGTGTAGAAAACCACATGGAACTGATAGCGCTCGAACGCTTCCGTCACTCGTTTGATAACTTCCTGCAGACGGTGCAATGCCCATTTGTCCATTTCCACCAGCTGTTCGTAAGCGACATGATCTTTATCTATGTTAAAATCATAGAGATTGCCCAGAATGAACCGGCTGGTGTTGCGAATCCGGCGATAGGCTTCCATCAGGCGTTTGAGAATTTCATCAGAAATCCGGATATCATCGGTGTAATCTTCCGCCGCCACCCACAGGCGCAAAATCTCCGCGCCGTATTTGTCAATAGCTTCTTCCGCACCGATGACGTTGCCGACAGATTTAGACATTTTCTTGCCTTCTCCGTCCACAACAAAGCCGTGCGTAAGAACGCTTTTATAAGGCGCGCGGCCGCGTGTGCCCACGGATTCAAGAAGCGAAGAATGGAACCAACCACGGTGCTGATCGGAGCCTTCCAGATACATATCCGCTGGAGAGCTCAAATCTTTTCTTTTTTCGAGAACAGCCGCATGACTGACACCGGAATCAAACCACACATCCAGAATATTTACTTCCTTGGTAAACTCCGTCGAGTGGCAGTGCGGACAGGTTGTGTGTTTAGGCATCAGGTCTTTCGGTTCTTT
>JAPLJP010000067.1 GCA_026388535.1 Deltaproteobacteria bacterium
GGAATCCGAGAAAGCCAAACAATATGTGGCAAAACTCGAACGAAAATACAACAAGGGTAAAGCACTGGGTATCTTCACCCACAAAATCGGCAGAGCGGTTTATTTCATACTCAAAAACAAAGAGGCTTTTAATATGGAAAAATTTTTCAGCCAATGATCTTGGGATTAAGGATGTCAGCTTGTTGCCTAACTGAGATTCCATAGGCGGACCTGATTCTCTTTATTTACTGCTTGCAGCTTGACTGCTAAAAAGAGTGGGCCAAATGCCTCTAAGCTCAGGGCTTTGATTGGCGGCATCCTTTTCCCCGTTTATAAATGATGCTTTATCAGACGATATCCGTGTTCTGCCCCTTGCCCGAGTGACACCCTAACTGGATGGATCTCTGATCCAAGCCGCTTACTTTGACTGCGCCGGGATAAGGGTACCGAAATAAATTCTGAAGCTGTCGAATGGCAGCAAACTGATTGTCAAAGAACGTCTTTGGCTATTCAGTCAATCTAGTGTGCTGTCTCACAAATAACTGGATTTATATGTCGATTTATGATAGACTATGTTCATGTCACGACACGCTATGCTGATAACCCTGAGTGAATCGGATCGTCAAGAACTGGATCTCTGGGTAAATGCCCACCGTACCCCACAACAGGTGGCCCAGCGCTGCCGGATAGTATTGGCTGCGGCAAATGGTCAGAGGGATAAGGACATCGCCGGGAGCATGAAGATCAATTTCAAGACGGTTGCTTTATGGCGAAAGCGCATCTTGAGCGAGGGACCGGACTGTCTTTGGGAAGTAGCCACAGGCCGCGGACGCAAGCCGAAGTTCACCGCGGACAAGGTTGAGGAAGTTATCAATGCTACGCTGCAAACCTGCCCAAAGGGAGCTACCCATTGGAGCTGTCGGACGATGGCTGAGAAGCAGGGGGTCAGCAAGGCAACAGTCAACCGGATCTGGCAGAGCCATGGCCTTCAGCCCCACAGAGTAAAGGGTTTCAAGCTCTCGCGTGATCCGAAGTTTCTGGAGAAACTTACCGACGTAGTGGGTCTCTACCTCAATCCTCCGGAGAAAGCACTGGTGCTCTGCGTGGACGAGAAAAGTCAGATTCAGGCATTAGACCGTACACAACCGGGACTCCCTTTGAAAAAAGGTCGCTGTGGAACCATGACCCATGACTATAAGCGCAACGGCACCACAACGCTCTTTGCTGCACTCGAATTGGCGCAAGGAAAAGTAATAGGACAGTGTTACGCAAGACATCGTCATCAGGAGTTTCTTAAATTCTTGAAACGCCTGGATGCTGAATTTCCCATTGAACTAAAGCTGCACCTGGTGCTGGACAATTATGGCACCCACAAGCACCCCAAAGTCCGGGACTGGCTACAGAGGCATCCACGTTTTGTACCTCACTTCATTCCGACCAGTGCAAGTTGGCTGAATCTTGTCGAGCGTTGGTTTGGAGAACTCACGGGAAAGAGGATACGGCGTGGCACCTTCGTTAGTGTCGCTGACCTTATTGCTTCGATTGAAGAATATCAGGCGACCTGGAATGAAAATCCCAGGCCCTTTCTATGGACGGCAACAGTAGAATCTATCGTGGAGAAACTGACCCGCTGCAGACAGACTCTGGAAAAGATACAGCCTGGCTGCACACTGCACCGTTCTCGTAAGGCAAGAAAGAATAACTCCAGTCGTTTATGAGACAGTACACTAGACATATATAATCGTATATAATTAATGGGTGTTGTCAAATCGCGGACATGTTTTATGGCGAACGGCACTGTCACGCTCCCTCCATCAATCACATTGTTCGGGCTCGTCCCATTCCCGTACGGGCGTCGATTCTGCCGGTTGACAACCTGTTTCCGTGCGATATGTTTTTTGTATACGAAAAAATATTCATTTGATTATTGAGTCGAGGTTGGGATAGAAATACGGGGCGCGTAGTTTTAAGGTTGAGGTTTATTCTCACCCCCTTTGCCACTTGG
>JAPLJP010000106.1 GCA_026388535.1 Deltaproteobacteria bacterium
TTCAAGAGCCGTTGCTTCTGAATAATTCGGTTTATGAAAATGTGGCTCTGGGTTTAAAATTCAGAAGATTAAAAAATGACGAAATCAGAAAGAGTGTTCAGAGCGCTCTGGATTACTTTGGAATAGGCCAATTGGCGAAAAGATCCGCTAAAACACTTTCCGGTGGAGAAGCAAAAAGAGTATCGCTGGCGCGCGCTTTTGCCATCAAACCGCAAATCATTTTACTTGATGAAGCTTTTAACTCGCTGGATCCACCCTCCAGGGAAACTATTATTGATGATTTAAAACAGATATTGGAAGAAACAAAAATCACGGCAGTGCTGGCGCTTCACGATCGTGAAGAAACTCTGCGTCTGGCGCAGGATGTAAGCGTTATGAAAAGCGGCAGGATTGTGCAATCAGGAAAAACAGCCGAAATATTTAATCAGCCGGACTCTGAATTTGTGGCTAACTTTGTCGGTACGGAATCAATATTGGAAGGCACAGTGAGCACCTGCGCCGACGGCCATATGGTTGTCTCTATAAATGGAAAATCAATAGAAGCGGTTGGTGATTGTTCCATCGGACAAAAAGTATACTGCTGTTTGCGGCCGGAAAATGTGACCGTATCCAGTCAGACGCAGAGTAAAATAAGTGCGCGCAATATTTTCGAAGCCAAAGTTTCCCAAATTATCCGCCAGGGATTTTTTTATAAGCTGACTCTTGATTGCGGATTTGCCTTGGTTGCTTACATCACAATACCTTCGTGCGAAGATTTAAGTATCGCACAAGGCGGGACCGTAATCGCTTCATTCAAAGCCACGTCAGTGCACGTCATTCCCCGGGGAAAATAATCTTTCTTCGGGAAAAGAAAAAGATAAAAGTAATGATGTTGTAATCATTTTTAACTTGAAAGAAACAAATTGTTAACCATGACGCACATGCTATACTTCAATCCAAAATCAATTCAACGATTCATGCCTGAAGACAAATAGCGGCACTCAACCTTACATTTTATAGCCAATATATTTTTAACTTGACATTCTATGTTAGCGTCTTTATAAGGAATCCACTATATTTCATTATGCTCTTGAATTAGTGAAACACTATTTCATCCTTCTCAACTGCTTCTTCGTGAAGTACAAGAAGTACAATATGTAAAGTCTGTAATCAGTATTAAAATCGTTTCTTTGTACTATTTATCAATGGCAATTACGAAATAGTCTATACTCATCAGTAATTTAATAAAAATTTATTGTGACAAAAGGAGGGGTGTCATGGCACAATTCCAAGAAACGTCGATGGGGGCAATTTTTCAAAACAGGGTTCAGCAGTACTGTGACAAGACGCTCGTCATTTACAAAAACAAATCTGGTAAATGGGAGGAAATCTCTTGGAACAAGTTGAACGAAATGGTTCAGGATCTAGGTATGTTCCTCATCAAGAGAGGCGTCCAACCCGGCGACAAGGTAGCTCTCTTCTCGCCCAACCGCTATGAGTGGTGGGTGGCTGATTTGGCAATCATTTCAGTGGGTGCGGTGAATGTCCCCATCTACGCAACCAATTCCCCAGAGGAATCCCGCTACATCATCGACAATTCTGATGCCAAGAAGTGCTTTGTCGGCACCAAAGAGCACATGGAGAAGATTCTTAAGGTCAAGGACAAACTACCCAACTTAGAGGAAATCATCATATTTGACGACCTCGATAAGCCCGTTGCCGGCGTCATGACCATGGCAGAGGCACTGAAGGAAGGCAAGGCAACTACAAACAAAGACGAATTCGACAGGAGACTTATACCCATCAATATAGGAGACGTGGCAACCATCATCTACACCTCCGGGACCACGGGCAACCCCAAGGGAGTCATGCTTACGCACAAGAATTTCGTGTCCAACGTAAACCAGCTAAATGCAGTCGATCCGGAATTCCTCTCAGGCGATCATACCTTCCTGTCATTCCTTCCCCTTGCTCATTCCCTGGAGAGAACTGTTGGATACTACGCCGCTATCTTTCTTGGCCACAAGGTGGCCTTTGCCGAGAGCACGGATAAACTCCTGGAAAATTTCCAGGATATCCGGCCCACATTCCTCGTCAGCGTGCCGCGCATCTATGAGAAGGTGCATGCGGGTATCACTGCTAAGGTTGCTGGTGCCTCACCCATAAAGAAGGCCCTGTTCAACTGGGCAATGGGGCTGGCCAAGGAGAACCTGCCGTATATCTGCAACGACAAGGAGAGGACCGGCTGGTTTGCATTCAAATATAACCTAGCCGACAAAATCATCTTCAGCAAACTCAAGGTAGCCCTTGGGATGGATAAGCTGCATGGAGCCATGTCAGGAGGTGGACCGCTGTCCGTTTCCGATGCCGAGTTCTTCCTTGGTATGGGCATCAGAGTACTCGAAGGCTTCGGGCTCACCGAGACCACGCCTGTAACCAACGGTAACAAGCCTAAAAAGATCAAGCCGGGGACCGTTGGCCCGGCACTGAAGGACACCATCATCAAGATCGGTGAAGGCGGTGAGATCCTCATCAAAGGGCCGCAAGTAATGAAAGGATACTATAAAAACGAAGCGGCAACCAAGGAAGCCTTCACTCCGGACGGTTTCTTTCGCACTGGAGACATCGGCGAAATCGACAATGACGGGTACATGAAGATCACCGGCCGCATCAAGGACATTATCGTGACCTCCGGCGGCAAAAATGTCTCACCCCAGAACATCGAAAATACTCTCGTAACCTCCTCCTTCATCGAGCAGGTGGCAGTAATCGGCGATAACCGGAAGTATCTCTCCGCCCTCATTGTGCCCTCCTTTGCAACCTTGGAGAGCTGGGCCAAGGATAAAAACATCTCCTTCTCAAACCGCCAGGAACTCATCAAAAATCCCGAGGTAATTAAGCTATTCGAACATGAGATTGAAGAGCAGATGAAAGACTATGCCCGAGTAGAGCAGATCAGAAAGTTCCTCCTTATGGAGAAAGAATGGTCACAGGATAGCGGCGAAATGACCCCCACTATGAAACTCAAGCGATCGATCATTCGCAAGAAATACGAAAAAGAGATCGAGTCCCTGTACCCACAGGAATAGGGGAACCAAACTCCAAAGAAGGATATACCGAGAGAATGGATTAAGAAGAGCAATTGGAGTTTGGACTATTCTGACAAACACAATCTGGAGTCCGCCATGAAGGCGGTGTCAAAAATTCTTACCGGGAGGAAGGCCTGATAAGAAAGTATAATTCTTCCTAAAAATTGAGCAGGGCATAAGGTACATTTAAGTCTGCTAATTGCTATGATGCTTACTTTCAAATGGTTATCATTGATTCACAGTGATGCAGCCAAGTATCACTGTGTAGCTAAAGTCTATTCAAAATCACATGCTCATCACAAAAGTCTTGCGGTGTAATTTTGCAGTGGTCTGAAAAACATGCATGTGGCATCCCATATGTTAAATCTGGGAAAAATGTTGGAAAATTTGTAAAATTATATTATAAATTAAGCACGAAGTTGTTGGTTGTTACAGAGTAACTAAATCAATCGTTTAACTATCAATAAAATAATCTTTTAACTAATAAGACAGGAAGGTGGATAAAATGATTGGAGACAAAATAAGAAACGCGATGAATGAACAGATCAAACACGAAATGGAATCGTTCTACATCTATTTATCGATGACCGCTTATTTCCACGCGCAGAACCTTGACGGCATGGCGCACTGGATGCGTTGTCAGGCGCATGAGGAAATGATCCACGCCATGAAGTTTTATGATCACATCCTCGACAGAGGCGGCGTAGTAACGCTTTTGGATTTGAAGCAGATAAAAACAGCATGGAAAAAACCTCTGGAGGCCTGGCAGGATGCCTATGAACATGAAAAGTTTATCACCGGCAAAATCAATAATTTAACTAAAATATCCCGTGAAGAGAACGACTATACCTCCGAGCCTCTGCTTTCCTGGTTTCTAAATGAGCAAATTGAAGAAGAAAAAAATACGGAAAAAGTCTCCCGCGAACTGGCTATGGTGGAAACATCAAAAGAAGGCATTCTGATGCTGGACAGGGAATTAGCAACTCGTATCTTTACAGCGGGATCACCGCTTGATCCGGCTGCTTACAATGTCGCCCCATAATACAGTTTGTGTGATATAAGGAGAGCGGACATTTTTAACTACGATCTTTATCTGGAAAAATTCAAAGCCGGTCAAAAGGGAATAAATCCTTTCCTGGATTATCTGGACATAACTTTAGTTGAGTTAAAAGACGGTTATGCCCGATTTCGTATGCCGGTACGTCCGGAATATTTACAGGGGGCGAAAGCCATGCAGGGAGGGCTGATAGTCGCGCTGGCTGACGAGACAATCGCCCATGCGATGATGACTCAATTAAGCCCGGAAGAAGGTTTAACCACAATCGAACTCAAAAGTAATTTTCTGGCGGGTGTTAGCGACGGGGAACTTATTGCCACCGCCACAGTCTTTAAAAAGGGACAAAGTCTGGTTATCGGAGATTGTTTAGTTACTGATAATAAAGAGAAAAATGTCTGCCGTGTTTCGGCCACTTTTCTGCTTTTGAAGAAAAAGTGAAAAATAATTGAATATTTGTAAGCCGGCATATCCTTATTGACTATCAGTCGTAAATTTGCTAAGTCAACCTCAAACTAATTGTTTTAAACAAATTTATAATCAGGATATTTTAAGTGATTGATCTGCATACTCATTCCATTTTCAGTGATGGCGAGTTAATACCCGCGGAGTTGGCACAGCGAGCCTATGCCGCAGGTTATAAAGTTTTAGCCATTACCGACCACGTTGATCATTCCAATATTGATTTTATTATTCCCAGGATTATCAAAGTCTGTTCCAAAATAACGGAAGCAGGAAAAATAAAGGTTTTCCCCGGCGTTGAAATTACGCATATTGCTCCAGCTCAGATAGCTGATTTGGCTGATGAAGCAAGAAAATTGGGAGCAAAGATAGTCATTGTGCACGGGGAAACGATTGTCGAACCTGTCCCGGCAGGAACAAATCTGGCTGCTCTTAAATCATCAATAGATATTCTGGCCCATCCCGGACTTCTGACTGAAGAAGATGCTCGTCTGGCCGCGGACAGGGGAATTTATCTGGAAATTACAACGCGGAAGGGTCACAGTTTGAGTAACGGACATGTCGCGCAGATGGCGAGAAAATTTAAAGCCAGCTTGATTCTCAATAACGATGCTCATTCTCCTGCTGATTTCGTAAGTAGCGAAAGGGCTACCCAAATTGCCCGTGGCGCCGGACTGACTGATGATGAAATATCCGCTATGTTAGAAAACTCAAGAAGGATGGTGGCAAAGTTACAGGTATGAAAAGTAAATCCAGTTCAAAGCCGTTAAAAGTTTGTTTGTTAACCTATCGAGGCAATCCCAATTGCGGCGGACAGGGCGTTTACATTAAACATTTAAGTAAAGCGCTAAGCGATCTCGGACACCATGTTGATGTTTTATCTGGTCCTCCTTATCCTCATCTTGATTCCAAAGTGAATTTGCATAAGCTTCCCAGTCTTGATCTTTATAATCCGGAACATTCTTTTCGTCCAAAAAAAGTGAGCGATCTTGCCAATCTCTTAAATATGTATGAATACTTAACCATGTGCTACGGCAAATTTCCGGAACCGTTTACTTTCGGGGTACGGGCGTATCGTTATTTGCAGAAAAGCAAAATGAATTATGACATTGTTCATGATAATCAATGTCTTGCTTATGGTATCGGGAAAATAGCACAGGAAATTGTTCCCACAATAGCAACGATTCATCATCCTATGACCTTTGATAAACAGGAATACCTTCGAGCAGCAAAAACAGAATTAAAAAAAAGGCGTGTCAAACGCTGGTTTACCTTTATTGAAATGCAGAAAAAAGTGGCGCGACAGTTATCACATATTGTAACCGTATCTGAGTGTTCTAAAATAGATATAGCTAAAGAATTTTCTATAAATTTATCCAAATTCCGCGTTGTGCCTAACGGCGTTGACAATGAATATTTTTATCATGTTCAAAATGACTCGCGACCAGAAAATTCCATTATCGTAACCAACAGTTCGGATACACCAATAAAAGGTTTAAAATATCTGCTGGAAGCTGTCGCTAAAATAAGGAAAAAACAATCTGTAAAATTAACAGTTATCGGTGAGCCTAAAAAAGATAGCTCAATTGTGAAACTTGTAGCCGAACTGGGAATCGGCGATATTGTCCACTTCACCGGTCGCATAAAAAATGAAGAATTTGCCGGTTATTATTCAAATGCAACTATCGCCGTTGTTCCGTCTTTATATGAAGGTTTTGGTCTGCCGGCGGCGGAAGCGATGGCTTGTGGCGTGCCTCTGATCAGTACCAGCGGCGGCGCTCTGCCGGAAGTTGTCGGAAATGCCGGTATGATTGTTCCTGCGGCTGATGCTGATGCTCTGGCCAAAGAAATAATATTTCTATTTAAAAATCCTGACCAAAGAAAAAAAATGGCACAAGCGGGAATCGAGCGCGTAAATTCTATCTTTAATTGGTCAGTCGCTGCCAAAGAAATGGTAAAAATATACAGAGAGACGATTAATGGTTACCGTAGATCTGCATGATTTGAATTTAAAACCTAATGACGTTGTTCTCGATGCGGGTTGCGGGTTGGGCAGGCACTTGCGCTTTCTGGCAAAATACCCCAATCTGAAAATTTTCGGAATAGATAAAAATACAGGGGCATTACGTGAAGCCTTGACCTCTTTGGAAAACATGCCTGACGCGGTGTCGAAAGATTATTTGGTTTCCGAAGCAGACATCAACAGGCTTCCGTTTGCCGATATTTCATTTGATTGTGTAATTTGTTCGGAAGTTTTAGAACATATTCCGGATCATGAGACAGCCGTAAAAGAGTTGATTCGCATATTGAAACCGGAAGGCACGCTTGTGCTCAGTGTGCCGCGTTATTATTCGGAGAAAATTTGCTGGTTAATTTCACATGATTATTATAATTCAGAAGGCGGTCATATTCGGATTTACAGGAAGAAAGAACTCAAGGAAATGTTAATGAACCAGGGCTTTAAATGCTTCAAAATTAATTACAAACACGCTCTACATATGCCTTACTGGTGGCTTAAATGTCTTGTAGGCCTGAACAATGAGGAAAACATCTTGGTTAAATATTACAAGAATTTTTTGATATGGGATATGATGAGAGATCATTGGTTCATTCGGCTATTGGAAGATTATTTGTTAAATCCGATTATGGGCAAAAGCATCGTGTATTATTTTAGAAGAGGGTAATTTAATGGAATTAAAGCTTTCCATAAGTGAAGAATTAAGTCCGATTTCGCTGGAAAAAATCGCCGCTTTTATTGGTTCTATTCAAAAAGAAAACGGTGAAATTCCCTGGTCGGCTGGAGGAAAGACAGATCCCTGGGATCATGTGGAAAGCGCGATGGGGCTGAGTATCGGAAGTTTCTACGCTGAAGCAAAAAAAGCTTATGAGTGGCTGGCAGAAACACAGCTTCCCGATGGCAGTTGGTGGTCGGAAATTCAAGATGGAAAGATTATCAATTCCTGCAAAGAATCAAATTTTTCTTCCTATGTCGCAGTGGGTGTGTTTCATCATTACCTGATCACCCGTGATATAAAATTTTTAAAACAGATGTGGCCTACCATCTCGGAAGGTATTCAGTATGCGATTAATTTGCAGGCTCCCGATGGAGAGATTTACTGGGCAAGAAATAAGCAAGGCGCCATTGATAGAATGGCTTTGCTTACAGGTTCCAGTTCGGTTTATATGAGCATTAAATGCGCTCTGGCTATTGCGGATATTTTAGGCAAGAAACGACTGCGCTGGCGAAAAGCAATGGATGCGCTGGGTGCGGCGATAAGAAACAGACCGGATCTTTTTAATATGATCAAATCGCGGTATTCAATGGATTGGTATTATCCCGTTTTATGTGGTGCCATCAGCGGCGAAGAGGCTAAGAAAAGGATAGCTCATTCATGGGAAAAATTTGTAGTTCCGGAATGGGGGGTGCGCTGTGTAAGTGACCGGCCATGGGTGACAATGGCGGAAACAGCAGAATTTATTCTAACTCTGGTAGCTATTGGTGATATTTCGCGAGCTAAAGCGATATTCAGCTGGTTAAATGATAAAAGATTTTCCGACGGGTCTTTCTGGATGGGAGTAACTTTTCCTGATGGAGTTATTTGGCCGGAAGAAAAAACGGGTTGGACGGCGGCTGCAGCGATTCTGGCCTGGGACGCTTTAAATGAAATAACTCCGGCGGGAAAAATTTTCAATCATAAATTCTGGGCTTCGTTGAATAAGTAAAGATTTATTCTGTGAGGCGGTATTTTCGGATTGCGCTCACGATCAATAACGCGTTTTGGAATTTCCCAGCTCCGGCCACGGACAAATACGCTATAAACGCGGTAGGTCGCTTTATTATAGGAGCTTCTGGCTCCTGCCGGAGGTAGCTCCACTTTTTTGACATAAGTTCTCAGCTAAAAATCCAGTTTAATAAGGTAAAGAATTGAGAAAAGATCATCGTCCATATTACGTTAAACTATTATATAACAAGTATCAGAAATGGTATGCGCGATATTTTCTCGCTCCTCAATTCGAATATTTCGGCCGTGGGCTGGTTTTTATGAAACCACAGCACGTGGAAATATTCGGCGGGCCGGTTTTTCTGGGAGACTACTCAACTGTTATTGCCACGCCGGATAGAAAAGTAAGATTTGCTGTCTGGCCTGTGTGGATGGGTGCAGGAAAAATTGAAATAGGCAAATGTTGCCTTATTTGTCCGGGAACAAGAATAATGTCAGCTTCATCCATAACTATGGGTGACGGCTGTATGACAGCTCAAAATGTCAGTATTTCCGATGCCGACTGGCATGATTTATACGATCGCAGTATGCCGATAGGGAAAACTCAGGCTGTTACAATCGGTAATAATGTCTGGCTCGGAGATAGTGTTATTGTAGGAAAAGGAGTGACGATAGGAGATAATGCTGTGATCGGCGCCGGCGCCATAGTTGTGAAAGATATTCCCGCCAATGCAATTGCCGCCGTCAATCCGGCAACTGTTATAAAATATCTAGATCCGAATATACCTATGAAGACGAGAACGGATTGGCTTGCTAATCCGGCAAAACTGGCTTCGGATTTTGAATTAATTGATCGAGCGTTGATGAAAGGCAACTCTTTGGCGGGTTGGTTCAGATCGTTGCTTTTCCCACGCAGAGGAGATTAAGAAATGCGCATTGCTATTATTGCTCCGCCTTATCCACTGGAGGAAATGCCTTCTCCACCGCTGGGCGTTACTTATGTCGCCTCGGCGTTCGAGGCTGCCGGAGCTGAAGTTAAAATCTTTGATTATATCGTTTGTGCATACACTAAAGAAAGTCTGGAAAAACAACTGAAAGCTTTTCAGCCTGACGCGGTGGGGGCCACTTCTGTAACAATGAATTTCTATAAGGCACAGCAGATACTTCATGACGTAAAAAATTATAATCCGGAAATAGTTACAATGATGGGTGGTCCTCATGTGTCTTTTACTGCTATGGACACTTTAAGGCAGTATCCGGACATAGATTTGATTGTGATTGGAGAAGGAGAGGACACAATTGCTGAACTGACTCCTGTTCTGAAGCAAAAAAACAAATGGCATGATATTCGTGGAATCGCTTACCGCGACGGTGACGAAATAATTACAACAGGCAAAAGAGATTTCATTACAGATATTGATAGAATTCCTTCACCGGCGCGTCATTTACTGCCAATTTCCCGCTATCGCGCTTTAGGGTTCCCGGTCAGCTTAATAACCGGCAGGGGTTGTCCCTATTCCTGTATATTTTGCCTGGGACGCAAAATGGTCGGATCCAAAGTTCGTAGAAGAAATCCTAAACTTGTTCTGGATGAAATAGAAACAATAATCGGTTACGGCTTTGATCGCATTAATATAGCGGATGATCTTTTTACTTCCGATAAAGAACGGGTCAAAGAAATATGTACGGGAATTAAAGAGCGTTCCTTGAAGTTCGTTTGGAGCGCTTTTGCGCGTGTAGATACGGTGAACCCGGAAGTATTCGATCTCATGGCTCAGGCTGGTTGCGATAGTGTCAGTTTTGGGGTGGACACGGGCAATCCGGAAATGCTCAAAAGAATAAAATAGGGAATAAATCTGGAACAAGTCTATTCAGCCGTGAAGATGTGCCAACAGGCGGGAATGATTGCCCACGCGTCGTTTATCATTGGTTTGCCGGGAGAAACTAAAGACACTTTACGGGAATCAGACGATTTTGCGAAGAGCACGAAAGCTATTTACGGTTACCATTTTCTCGCGCCTTTCCCCGGTACGACAGTTCGGGAAAAAATTAAGGATTATGATCTGGAAATCATAACGGATGATTGGAATCGTTACGATGCCAATGACGCTATTGTAAAGACTTCAGCCCTGCTGCCGAAAGACATGCATGAATTCGGTGCCAGTTATGATGAAGAGATGGAAGCCGACTGGAATAAAATTGTGCGTAAATATCATGAAGGAACCGCTGATCTGGAAGACAGTATGCGTGTTGAAGGCAACTGGCGCATGAAATTGACATATCAAATTCTAAAGAATGACATTATCGAAAAATGCGGATTTATTGAACCCGCTTTATTTAAAGGAACAAAAGAGAGCGCATTGAATGAACTTTGCCGGAGAGTAATAAAGTCTGCAAATATAGATGCCAAGGTGGTTGATAATACTATTCGTGATTTTGCCGGACGCAATTATCTTCAAGCAGATTTTTCCGAGAAGGGGTGTCAGTGGTCCTGGTCAACTTAAGTTTTTTGATACTACTTTTTGCGTATTAATATTCCCAGTGATTCGCACATGGGCATTTCTTCGTATATTCCGGAAGCAACCGCTTTCTTATAAACAATATAAGGTGCTTGTCCGCCTTTTGCCGGATCAGAGAATATATCGTGAAATAAAAGATAGCCACCAAAGATTAAATTCTTCGCCCAAATTTCATAATCGCTCAACACCGATTCGTAAGTGTGACTACCGTCAATAAAAATCAAACTGAGAGGAGTTTTCCATACCAGGCCTATTGTTGCCGAACGGCCGATTACAGGAATTACTGTGCCTTCCAGATCAAAATCAGTGATCGTTTTGCGGAAATGTTTTAATGTGTCTATCGTTCCTGTTTCTTTATCCAGCAAGTCGGGGTCAAAATATTCTTGTCCCGGCTGTTGCTCTTCTGAACCACCGTGATGATCAATGGAAAAAAGAACAGTAGAATTTTCTTTACAGGCCATACCTAGATACACGGATGATTTGCCGCAGTAACTGCCGATTTCCAGACAGGGACCGTTTTTACCGGCTTTTAGGGCCATATTGTAAAGGCAATTCGCCTCGCACTCATCTAGAAATCCCTTTACCTTGTCTATTTTTATTTTGTTTATTTTCATTTCAAAAAAACTTGTAAAATTGATTTGCTATTCCATAGACTTTATTTAAATAAGAAATATGCATTAATCACGGCAATGAACTCCAAAGCAAGATTTAGTGTATTCATAGGCCAACATAGCTTCGCACGTATTATAGCCCCGCGTCGCTTCGCTCCTGGGATAATTCCCAATAGCCTATGTGGCTATTGGATAGTTCGGCTTACTCTTCAAACTTCGCTACGCTCGTTTTCAGAGAGTCTCACTGCGACTGGCGCTTCAATCTTCACTTCGTTCGTTTTACCACGGCACTTCGCGCCTGGTATAATTCGTCCTGCAAGCTTCAGTCGTAGATGCCTTTCAGGGTATTCACTTTGTTTCTGAAGCTTGGGTCTCATTATCAGCGAGTCTCATTAAATTGGAGTTTCACAATGAAAATGGCAATTGCTTTTAAAAACAATTGCCATTTAAGCAAACATTATTAATAAAATATGCGACGCTTATCAGGACTACATAATTTCTTTATATATCTTCCATTCGTTGCCTGTTTTTCTTAGCTCCAGCGTCTTTTTGCCAGTAGTCTTAATCAATGAGGAGCTGTAATCTTGGATAAATATCGCTTTGGCATTATTTCCATTTACCGATATTTTTAAATTATCAATACCGATTTTTATATTCTTGCTGTTATTGCGAACATTGTTTTTAAATGATAACCATTCATCCAAATTCATTTTTCTTGATTTGAAATTTTCATCGTAGCAACTTCGGTAATTCTCCATATCGCCTGATTTCCAGCTGGTCAGCCATTTAGTAACCAAATTTCGAATATCTTCTTTAGTGGTTGATATTGTTTGTTTGCTTTCAGCTTGAGTTGCACTTGTGTCGGCAACAGCATCCGCAGCGGCGGCAACAGGAACGGCTGTCTCGGCGACTGGTGCTGTAGAGGTAATAGGTTCAGCAATAGCCGGCGCCGCTGCAACAGAAACAGGCGCAGCTGTTGCCACGGGCATTGCTGTTTTTATATTTAGTTTTTCTTCAAAAAGCTGTACAATTTCCTTCCTAACATTTCCTGTATCAGAATCTTTTTTCACAGGAACATATTTAATAAAATCTTCATAAGCATCTTTATTGGGATTCTGGCTTATAGCAGTTGTGTAATCCGCCAAAGACTTTCCGTATTGTTCAAAGCTGTAATAAGCAAGCCCGCGGTTGTAGAAAGATGCGCTGTCGTTGGGATTTTTTTCTATAGCCTTATTATAGTCAGCAATAGCTTGCTGAAAATTGCCTTGAGTTTGATAGGCAACCCCACGGTTGGCGTAAAATCCGGCAACATTGGGATTTATTTCGATGGCCTTGTTGTAATCAGCGACGGCCTGTCGAAGATTTCCTTGGGTTTGATAAATGTTTCCTCGATTAACATAGACTCCGGCGAATTTAGGATTTATTTCGATGGCCTTGTTGAAATCGGCAACAGCCTGCTGAAGATTGCCTTGAGTCTGATAAGCAATTCCGCGGTTGCCATAGGCTGCTGCGAATTTAGAATTGGCTTCAATAGCTTTGGTATAGTCAGCAACGGCTTGCTGAAGATTGCCTTGTTTTTCATACGCGTTTCCACGATTATAATAAGCTTCTGCATATTTGGAATCGATTTCAATGGCTTTGGTATAATCGGCGATAGCTTGATTTATTTTTCCCAGTTTTCCATAGGTGTTTCCACGGTTGTAATAGGCTTTCGCATGTTTGGAATTAACTCTAATGGCGTTGGTATAATCAGAGATGGCTTGCGTGAAGTTTTCTTGTTTTCTAAAAGAATTTCCGCGGTTGAAGTATTCTTCCGCTGTTCCCGCAGGTATATCTGGCACTGACTCGGCAAAAATTGATGGTGTAAATAATAAAAATATCAGCGATAAAGTAAATAATATTTTTTTCATAATAATTGCCTTCCTTTAAAATTAAAGTTTATTGATATTCTTCCGAAGTGGTGGAAAAATAAAACAAAAATTATTTGCATTGTCAAGTTAATTCTTGCCGGATATTAAATCCGTTATCTTGTAATAAATTTTATCCTTTCAGATTTATTGTACTCACTAATATATAAATACATTGGGACCTAATGTCGGAAGATTGCGTTTGTTGAGAGTTGTTTATATTATTATTTTAAAGAGACAAAATATCAGGTTTTTTTCAAATATTGGTCTTGTGTAAAGATTTTAAGTATGTTAGAAGCCCTGCATACCATACAATTTATAATCTTTAACGGGGGGGCGTTATGAAAGCAATGACTGACTACAAAGAGATTGTTCCCAAAAAGAAATGGTTTGAAACGCTTGTAACACGTGTTTTCTTTTTATGTCTGGGAATGGGTATGCAAACCGCCTATAGGATTGATCCTGACGCAAAGAAGGAAATTGATAGTTTACCAGAGACCTTTTCCTTTCGCCTGGCGGTGGTCGGCGGGCCGAGCATGATAATGCTGAAAAAAGCCGGGTCATTTCAATGTTTCGGCGAAAAGGAAGTCTTCTACTGTGATGTCGAGCTCTGGTTCAAGAATATTGAGTATGCGTATCTTACCATGACCGGACGGATGAGTGTTCCCAATATAATATATCACAACAGACAGTTTATAAAGGGGAACTTGAAACATATGATATGTTTAAATAGGGTTATGACTATCACTCAGAGTCTTCTCTTTCCAAACTTCATTGCCCGTTTCTACGTCAAGGAAGTCCCTAAGATGACATTTAAGCGGCTTATTAATATGGGAATTACATATTTCAACGTTGGTTATGGAGCAATAAAATAATAATAATATATATTTCACAAAAGGAGAAATGATATGCTGTTTCATAAAAATGAAGTTATTCCTGAATATTATGAATTTTTTAACTCAGTAAAGATAGTATCCGGCTATAAAGCCCTCGAAAATATTCCTTTCGAGCTAAGCCGCTTAGGAGCCAAGAGGCCGATCATTATTACCGACAAGGGTGTGGAACAGGCCGGTCTTATAAAAGTTGTGGTGGATAGTTTCGGTGGTACGGATACTGTGATCGGTGCCGTATTTGATGAGACGCCACAGGATTCCTCCGATAAGGTTGTCAATCAGATTGCATCCATATATCGGGCTAATAAGTGTGACTCCATAATTGCCGTGGGAGGAGGATCGGTAATTGATACGGCAAAGGGCGTCAATATTGTTATTACTGAAGAGACCGATGATCTCTTGAAGTTTATGGGTAATTTCCGGCTCAACAAGCCGATGAAGCCTTTTATTGTAATACCAACCACGGCAGGTACTGGTTCTGAGGTAACCATGGCGGCGGTTATTGCAAATCCAGAAAAAAAATTAAAGATGCAGTTTACTTCTGATATGATGCTGCCGAAACTAGCAGTGTTGGATCCACGAATGACCGCGAGCATGCCACCAAAAATCACCGCTGCTACTGGTATGGACGCTCTTACACACGCAGTAGAAGCGTATATAGGACCGCAGAAAAACCCGGTAAGTGATGCTTTTGCAGTTGCTGCCATTGAGCTTATCAGAAATAATCTCGTCAATGCGGTAAAGGATGGAAAGAACGTTGATGTGAGATTGGCCATGGCCAATGCTTCACTGCTGGCGGGAGTCGCTTTTTCGAACTCTCAAACAGCGATAGTTCATGGTCTTGCTCATGCGAACGGCGGTTTGTGCCATGTGCCTCATGGTATAGCAAATTCAATATTACTTCCTTTCGGACTGGAATTCTATATTGAGAAAGGCCCAAAAACAAAATCAAAGGTCAAAAATAACATAGAAAATCTGCTGCTTTCCTTCGTTGGTCCTGAAGAGTTTGTGAAGGTGCCGGTAGAGGATAGGGCGAAAAGCACAGTCGCAGCAATCAGAAAAATTACCAATGAACTGAATAAACTCTGCGGCCTTCCTTTGAAACTCAGAGATGCCGGCGTTCCTGAAAACAAGTTAGGAGAAATAGCGCAGTTGACCATAGACGATGGTACCGCCGCATTCTTCCCTGTTGAAGTTAATTATGAGGAAGCACTGGGCGTTTTAAAAGCCGCTTTTTAAATGGGCCTTAATCTCTTTATGAAATAGGGGTAATATTATGAGCGATACTAAAGAAAAAGAAATTAATGTAAAGGAAAAGAACATCCCTGAAATAGTAGGTACAAGCAATAAGGTCTTGGAAGTTGATCTGACAAATAAAACATATACTATCTATCAAGTCAAAGATGAAGAGAGAAGGATGTATCTAGGCGGCAAGGGGTTGGGGCTAAAACTAATTTATGACCGGATGCCGGCAAAGATAGATCCTCTCGGCAAGGAAAACATCATTGCTTTCATGCCCGGCGTATTAATGGGAACCGGCGCACCTTGCTCGGGACGTTTTTCGGCGGTAACCAAGTCACCGCTGACCGGAATTATGGATCATGCCTCATGCGGCGGACCATTCGGCATGAGCCTGAAAACTGCTGGATGGGATGGAATATTGATAAAGGGAAAATCTGAAACTCCTATTTATCTCGTTGTTACTTCTTCAGGCGTGGAATTTAAAGACGCCGCTGCTTTATGGGGAAAGGATGCTTTTGAAACGCAGGAACTGCTCGGTAAGAATAAGAATGCCGGTGCGGCGGTTATCGGTCCTGCCGGGGAAAACAAGGTGCTCTTCGCCAATATCGTCTCTGAGAAACGCTTTTTGGGACGAGGCGGCATGGGTGCAGTCATGGGTTCCAAAAACCTAAAGGCTGTTTACGCTATTGGCGGAGCGTACAAAATAGTAGCTAAAGATCAGAAAATATTTGACAAGATTAAAAAAGTAGCTACAAAACGCATCAACAACAGCCCGAGCACTTCACATGCGCTCAGAAAATTCGGAACAAACAATCTGGTTAACTTTACCAACTTGAGTGGTATTTTACCGGTGCGAAATTATACCGAAGGATCATCGGATAATGCCTATAAAATTACCGGTGAATATTATAGCGAAAATTTCAATACCAAGCATCATACCTGTAAACCCTGCACAATTCTTTGCGGCAAGTCCGGAACTTTTAACGGCAAGGAATTATCAGTACCGGAATATGAAACCGTCGGGCTGATGGGTTCCAATCTGGAAATCTTCGATCCGGTCGTAATTGCCGAATGGAATGACCTGTGCGGCAGGCTCGGCATGGATACGATCAGCATGGGCGGCACCATGGCCTGGGTAATGGAGGCCGGAGAAAAAGGTTTGATCAAGACGGATTTGAAATTCGGTTCACCGGAAGGGGTGGCCGCTGCCATAGAAGATGTAGCTTATGGCAGGGGATTTGGTCAGGAAATGGGTCGGGGTTCGCGTGCCTTATCTCAAAAATACGGTGGCGCTGATTTTGCCATTCAGGTTAAGGGTATGGAATTGCCCGCCTACGATCCGCGCGGCTCCTTCGGCATGGGGCTCAATTATGCCGTAGCCAACAGGGGCGCCTGCCATCTTGGATTTTTATTGTGCAATGAACTCTTTGCATACGTGCACATTCACCACATTTGCCTATATTGTAGAAAATCCGGTTGTAAAATACAACGGACTTATATACCTCAGAGTTGTAATGAATTATCTCTATCCGGTAGTATTTATGTTGGGCAATATAACCCTTGATATCAGTATCTACCATAAATTCTGGTCGTCTATAACAGGAATGAAAATGTCGCGTTCAGATTTTTTAAAGGCGGGCGAACGCATCCATATCCTTGAGCGCTACATGAACACACGTGAAGGCATATCAGTTAAAGACGACACCTTGCCGGGACGTTTGCTCAAGGAAGGCCGCAAGAACGATCCCAAGGGAAGAGTAGTGCCTTTGGAAGAGATGCGAGAGAAGTATTACCGCATAAGATCATACGATGAGAATGGCAAACCAACCGCAAGCATTATGAAGAAGCTCAAAATTGTAGCCATGTAGTACTTGCAAGGAGTTGTGGATATACTTGCAGAACAAATAATGATGATGCGGAACTTTAATTGTCGTCATTATGCCGAGACAGCAATTTCAGCTCTCACATCCTTTTTATTAAGCCATTATATTAAAAGATTGTGAAAGAGGTGATCGTATGAGGAATTGTGAGTCGGGGTATGCGAGAAGACTGCTTGAAGTTGATTTGACGGAGGGAAAGATTCAAGAGACCCCCCTTGACGACGTTCTCCTGAGAAATTATTTAGGAGGCGGCGGCTTGGCGGCACACCTATTTCTTAATAGTTTCTCTCCGGAAACCGATGCTCTATCGGTTGAAAACCCTCTGATTATCATGACTGGTCCATTAGTCGGCACGTTGTTTCCCGGAACCTCGCGCTTTGCTATATGCGCCCGTTCGCCGCAGACAGGATTTTGGGGAATTGGCACCTGCGGCGGCACTTTCGGACCTGAACTTAAGTTTGCCGGGTATGACGGCATACGTGTGCAAGGTAAAGCTCAAAAACCTGTCTATCTTTTGGTAGAGGATGAAACCGTGGAGATCCGTGACGCTTCAGATCTGTGGGGTAAGCAAGTCTATGAGGTAACCGACATATTGAAGGAACGGCACGGAGGGAAGCGAAAGCCAAAAGTTCTGGTGATCGGGCCTGCTGGAGAAAATAAGGTCCGTTTTGCGGCAATCGCTAATGATAAGGCCCATTATATCGGAAGAACCGGCATGGGCGCTGTTATGGGCTCAAAAATGCTTAAAGCGATTGTGGTTAGTGGCACAGGCAAGGTGTTGCCGGCTTTCCCGGAAGAATACAAAGCGCTTAGAACACGTCTCGTCGAGCAATGCAACGATTCCCAGTTTGCCCAAGGATTGCGGAGTATGGGTACGGCATCAGCCATGGATCTGGGGATGCTGACCGGGGATGTGCCGATACGCAATTGGACAAAAGGAGAATTCGAGGGTACGGCGAAGATCGGCGGGCCAACAATGACCGCTGATTATCTGACCAAGGTACATGCCTGCTACGCGTGTCCAATTGCCTGCAAGCGGGTGGTCAAGGTGGATAGCGGCCCCTTTAAGACCGATGAGGGGCCGGGGCCGGAATATGAGACCTGCTGCACTTTCGGATCCTTCTTAGAAAATGATAATTTCGAGGGAATAGTCAAAGCCAATGAGATTTGCAACCAATATGGCGTTGATACCATTTCATGCGGGTCAACCATCGCCTTTGCCATGGAGTGTTTCGATAAAGGTATTCTCACCACGGCGGATACGGATGGGCTAGAACTTACCTGGGGTAATATCGACGCGGCGATTCAGATTGTAAAGAAAATCGCCCTGCGAGAAGGTATCGGCGATCTTCTGGCGGAAGGCTCTGCCAAAGCGGCGCAAAAAATCGGCAAGGGTTCTGAACAGTATGTCGTGGCTGTCAAAGGTCTGGAATTGCCGGCTCATGATCCCAGAGGATTTCATGGCATGGGCCTGGAATATGCGGTTGGCTACCGTGGCGCCTGCCATCTTCAACATATGAGTCATACTATTGAGCAGGGAATGGTTACTTACGAAGACGCCGGTTTTAAGAGTGATTATGACGGACCATCCAGCGATGGCAAAGCTGAAATGGTTGTTCTTTCCCAAAACATAGGAGTACCGGCCACTTCGGCTTGTTTATGTGTGTTCGTTTACGATTGTATTACCGTCCAGGATTTTGCGGATATGATTCATACTGTTACCGGGTGGGATTTTTCACAAGACGATCTGATAAAAATGGGCGAAAAGATTTGGCTGCTGATGCGCGGTGTGACGAATCTCCTGGGTGCAAGAGCGGGCGATGATAAACTGCCGCCCCATATTCTTACACCCCTGGAAGAAGGGGGGGCCTGCGGATCGGTTCCGGAAATCGATAGAATGCTTAAAGAGTATTATAACTTGAGGGGGCTTGATTCCAACGGCTTGCCCAGAAGAGACGTGCTGGAAAGAGCAGGTCTCAATGATCTTGCTAAAAAGCTGCATGGCTAAAAATGATCATCAATCTAAGTTTGATCTGGTAAGAAAAGAATAGGCTCATATAGAGCTAATAAAAATACAGAAAGAAAGGAGAAATTAAAATGCCGTATACGTATGGAACGCCCGAGTGGGAAGAAGCTTTTGTAAAAAAGACAAAAGAGAGGATCGAAGCCGCGGAACAACCCTTAATATGTTTTTCGCCTGAGTGGATGGGAATGTGGGAAAAACTGCTTCAAGGGGATGCAAAATACAAAGAAGTGGCGAAAAATTGGGAAGGTTCGGTTATCTTGCATATACAAAAAAATTCTGAACTTGGCGTAGATCAGGATATTTTTGTGTGGATGGATCTCTGGCATGGAGACTGTAAATCACTCAGATATGTTCCAAGGGAAGTTGGAGAAAAGGGTGATTTTGTAATTACAGGAACGCTTGAGCGTTGGATATCAGTGGGTAAAAAGCAACTGGATCCGGTTAAAGGAATGATGCAGGGCAAGCTGAAGCTGAAGGGAGACCTTCCAACAATTGTGCGCAATGTAAAAGCCGCCATGCGCTTGGTGGAAACATGTGCGGAAGTGGGAGGCAAATTCCCGGATGAGTTGAGCAAGGAAGAGGTGGAAAAATTCAGGGGAATTGTTAAAGAGCTAACCACAGAATTTAGTATTACGTCATAACCAAGCATTAACAACACTGGATGGATGCATGTTTCTATTTTTGCTGACATCCAGTGTAAATGTATCTGGTTTTGAATCTTCTCGTGTTTTTGATATGTATGAGGATTTAATTAATTTAATGACTTAAAGAGAGGTGTAATATGGCTTATGACAGGGATCTGGCCTTTGTATATCGCAATCCCACCAAATTGGTGTTCGGTGAGAATACGATAAATGAAATAAGCTCGGAAATAGGTGAGCTGAAATGCAGCAAAGCGTTACTTATGACAGATAAAGGAATTGTTCAAGCAGGACTGGCTGGGCGGGTGGAAAAGGCGCTTGGTAGTAAACTTGTCGGAACATATGATGGATGCATCCAGGATTGCGGGCTACATATCATCAACGGAGCCGCCGAGTTCGCCAAAAGCAAGGGCGCCGATATACTGGTTAGTGTGGGCGGCGGAAGTGTTATAGACACAGCCAAAGGGGTGGCTATCCTTTTAAAGGAAGGAGGCAAAATACAAGACTACGCAGGATTTCAAGTCCTGTCCCGTCCGCAAACACCACACATCGTCATTCCTACCACCGCAGGCACAGGGAGCGAAGTCACCTACGCCGCGGTGGTGAAGGATTGGGACGACAACCGGAAATTGCTCTTCGGCGATAATTTTATTATACCAAATGTTGGTATTCTTGATCCGACCATGACGGCAGGGTTGCCGCCTATGCTTACCGCCACCACAGGCATGGACGCCTTCTGCCATGCCGTCGAAGCCATCCATGCCTTACAGTGCGAACCGATTTCTGATGCCATGGCGCTACATGCCATCAAATTGATCATGCAATATCTCCCCAGATGCGTGGAGAAGGGAGATGACCTTTTTGCCCGCGGTCAGCAGTTGCTGGCGTCCACAATGGCGGGGGTAGCCTTTGGCAATGCCCAGATAGGCCTCGTACATGCCATGGCCCATGCCGTGGGAGGGCTATTCAAAGTACCGCACGGGTTAGCCAATAGCATTCTTCTTCCGCATGTTATACGTTACAACATGGATGTTTGCGCAGACCGCTATGCCATGATAGCACGCGCCATGGATCTGAACGTAAAAGGCATGAGCGATGAAGAAGCGGCTAACGCGGTAGCCGATGCCATCAGTGCGCTCACCAAGAAAATGCATGTGCCGCAAAAATTAAGGGAGGTTGGTGTTCCGGAAGATGGGTTGGCTAAAGCGTCGGACTATGCCTTGTCCGATGGATCAATTGTCTATAATCCAAAAATCATGTCCGACACGGAAGAGATTTTGAGCGTGTACAAAAAAGCATGGTAAACCAACTGGAACAGAAAGAAAACGAACCCAAATGAATAAAATTCAGGAGGCAATATGGCGGCTATAATCAATTTTTCACCCGGTATGGATGACGGAGGTCTTCCCGTAATGATGGCCGACATTATTAAGGGCAACTTGCGTGATAAACCACAAAGAGAAAATGACTTTAACGCGTTAAACGGCAATATATATATTCAGGCCGAGGATGCGGATGTTGACATGACCATGGTTTTTGAAAAAGGAGTAATGACTGTGTATAACGGCAGGATCGGAAAACCCAAAATATGCATAAACACCGACTCCACCACGTTGCTTGATCTCGCCAATATTAACATTAAATTTGGGTTGCCTTATTATTTCGATAAGGCAGGGCTTGGAGTAATAAAAAAACTTGTAACTCGTGAGCTGAAGCTGAAAGGACTGCTTACTCATCCCATAATGCTGACCAGGTTTACGAAACTCATGTCATGCCAGTAAGGCAACATTAGATCGGCTTTTGATGTTTTAACGAAAAAATGCGTGAAAGTCTGTATGGCCGGCGAGAGAACTTGTATTATAGAGCGCTTTATGAACAACCGGTAAGGTATCTATTCTAATAAGGACGATACCTTGCCGGGGAAACTCCTTCAAAATAAAACCGTTTCACCACTTAAATACAGCTAAATAATTTCTCTGTATATTTTCCATTCACCGCTTATTTTTCTCAGCTCCAATTTCTTCTTGCTTTTGCTGTTGAGTATCGAGGAACTGTAATATTGAGTAAATACTGCCGTAGCAATATTTGCATCCGCTGATATGTGCAAATTATCAATGCGAATATTTATATTCTTACTGTTCTGGCGCACATCGGCTTTATGAGAAATCCAGGCATCTAAGTTCATTCCTTTTGACTGGAAATCCGAAGCATAACAGCCGCGATAATTTTTCATATTGCCTGATTGCCAACTGGTTGCCCATTTATTCACCAGATTCCGGACATCTTCCTTGGGGATAGATTTAGTCTCTTTTTGTTTAGTGTTCACTTGAGCTAATTGCTTAGTTGTGCCGGCTGGCGGTGTTGTAGACGCCGCCGCCGACCGAGCCTCGGAGGTATAAAGAATCAATTGTTTTAATATCCCTTTCGATAAAAGCCTTATTCCATGATGTTAAAATTCTCTCTAATTCTTTCTTAGAAGGTGGAACGTAATTTTGGGGGACCCATTTTAAAAACTCGGAAATAATAACAGGTGTTTTATTAAAATAGATGAAATTGGCCAGGCGCTTAAGATCGCTGTCATGCAAAACCACACAACCTTTTGATTGTGTTGGTAATAATGTTTTCGTAGTGCCATGAATCCAGATATTATTGCCGTTTTTGCCGGCTCTTTTATCGGATATGGTTGGATAATCCAAAGGAAAAGCCATAGAGCCGTAAATTTCAGGAGGACCGGGATTGTGCAGGATTCTTGTCACAAAGAAAATTCCGTTCGGAGTTTTTGCGTCTCCGGCAAACTGTTTAGATCCGGGATTTTTTCCTGTAGAACATGAAGCTTCAAATACTTTAGAAAAAGTTTCATCTTTATGAAAAACGTATATCTTTTGATATTGCTTATCAACAACTACAATATAACCGGAAGATAGAGAAACTATTGAATCCGGTATCTTCTCCGCTCCCGGAACAATGCTTGATGATGCTCCTGTTGGATAGAACAGGAGCATCAAAGATAATAGGGCAATATAAACAGGAAATAATTTTTTAATCGTCATAATAGTTAGAATTCTAATTATTTTATTGAAAAAAACTGAGCTTCCATAGCAAAAACTTAACAATCATTCAATCCTTTTAATTGTGAAAATCGTATAATTTTTAAACTTATAAATATTTTTAACAATAGTCTTTAAAAAATACAATTTAAAAGTAAGAATAAATGATATAAAAAGAAGCAAAAACCTATTAAAAAAAACACTGGAATTATGCATTATTATATTGCAATAATTATAAAAAATTGATAAAAACATAAGAAAATTAACAAAAATGTAAGGAGATTTTCTTGTCTAAAGCAAATAATGACATAAACTCAACAGAAAAACTTCTTAATGTTATACGCGGAAAAGATGAAGAATCTTTCAGCGAATTGGGAAAGTCAAAAGATCCTTTATCTAAAGGAAAACCAGTAAAAAAAGTCAGTATTACATTACCTAAGCATTTCTTCGATAAAATAAGTTATACTGTGGGGGTTGATATCGGCCGCGAATTTATCTGTCTGGTCAAGACCGCCAATAATTCTGACGATAGGCCTATTTTGGTTGACCAAAAGGTTATCAAATACGGCCCTCAGATATCTAATGGTTCGCCGGAATTCAATGCTCTTTTGAAATCTTCACTTATCGCCTTTTGCGGTTCAATTGCTAATTGTAAAATCTGGACAAAGATATCTACGAGCGATGTTAACGTCTATTTCATTAAAGTTCCGCGCGTGCCTAAAAAGCAACTGGAAAATGTGATCTATTGGACAGCGAAAAAAGAAGGTTTCATTGACGAAAAAAAATCAATTTTTGATTTTGAACTGCAAGGTGAAGTTTCCGATCATGATAAACCCAAATACTCCGTTATGATCTATACAGCCCTTAAATCTTCGATTGAAGAAGTTAAAACCTTGTTCTCGGATATGGGAATAAATCTTGCCGGAATTACGATAGTTCCTTTCGCCATACAGAATATTTTCCGGTCAAAATGGATGCCGGCCAATGAAGAAATATTTGCCAGCTTGTTTATTGGCAATAATTTTTCCCGTATTGATGTTTATAAAAAAGAGAATCTGGTGATGACCCGCGGCATCAAGACAGGCAGCAGCAACAGCATGGTGGAAGCAATTGCCGCTTCTGTTTCGGATAAGACGGGTAATTTAAAATTGAAACATGATGAAGCAAAAAAAATTCTTTTCAGTCTCAGCCCTGATTCTGAAAAGTTAAAAGATACAGATGTCGGTTACAATTTAAAAAAAGAGGAAATACTGGAGATGATTTCTCCCGTATGGGAAAGATTAGCCCGCCAAGTTGATCTGACTTTAAAAACATCTTCAATAGGATATCAGAAAGTTGAAAAGATATACATTTTATCGTCAGTGAATGTTGATAATTCTATTCTGGATTACATGAGCGATCAATTAGGGACAAAAACGGAATTTTTTGATCCTTTTAAACAGCCGGAATCTTCAGCCGTTGCAGAATCTTTAAGCCTTTCCAAGAGATTATTGCTGTCTCCGGCTTTGGGTTTTTCTTTGTCGGACAACAGGCGAACACCTAACGCTATCTATACTTATTCCGAAAAAAGTAGAGAAATAAACACGCAACAAATTAATAGATTAGCTTTATTATCCTTTGTGGCAGCTTTGATTATTTGCCTTATTACGTTAATTTATCAAGGTTCAAAGTTGAACATTCTTAAAAAACAACGAATAGGATTAGAGAAAGAATTGGCTCTTTATAATCCGATTTTATCAAAGGACAAAATCTTTAAAATGGCTAACCAATTAAAAATGCAGATAACAATTTCCCGTCAATACGCGCAACGGTATTTAGGAGTGGCGGTAATTGGGGAAATTTCTGATATTACACCTCAAAATGTACATCTGATCAGTTTAAAAATGACAGAGGGAGGCGTTTCGCCAATTGGTACGGCAAATAAAATACCCACTGGAAGCGCTTCAAATGTCCCTGCTGATAAAACACCAAAAGAAACGAGCAATGGAATAACAATAGAGGGAGTTATTTCTGGAGACAGCGGCATGCAGGATTTGACGCAATATGTAATGAAGCTGGAAAATTCACAAATATTAAGCAATATATCGATACAAAAAAATAGCATTGTTACCTTAAAGAAAAGCGAAGTTCTGCATTTTATTTTAAGCGCTAAACTAGGTTAACCATGATGAAAAAAATAAATATTAGTATGGAACAGAAAAATTTGTGGCATCTGGCAACATACGGTGTGATTATATTACTTATTGTTATTTTGGGGATAGTTCCTTTGTATTTTAAGAATGCTTATCATGTGACGGAGAATAAAAAATTAGAATATCAAATCAAGGAGCAAAAGGAATTAGGGCCGATTTATACAACATTGCTCAATAATATGAAAAGTAAGAATTCGTATGTTTTACCAAACCCTGAAAAAACAACAATGCCTCGTTCAGAAGCAGGAAAATTTCGAGACGATTTTCAGATGATAGCAAAAAGAGCAGGGCTGAAAATCGCATCATTTACTCCGGATTTTAACACATCGGCTGGAACTTCCACATCTTTTTTGCATAATGTTGTTCTGAAAGGAGACTTTGCAGGCTTTCGCAAAATCTTAATCGGACTGGGAGAAGTTCCTTATTTGGATAGAATTGAGGAAATCAGTATTCAGCAAGGTGCCGATTTAATGGAATTTAGAATGAAAATCTGGATAGCAATTAAATAGTTTATACTAAAGGTACACATGGCCAAGTTAAAGAAAAGAGAAATTATAATTTTGGTGATTGCGGCTTTATTTGTTTTGTATGCCGGTTATGTATATTTAATTGCTGGTCCGGCGGGTAAGAAAGTTAAGCCCGCTTCCGATACGGTGAAAATTAACGATTTTACAAGCGAATTGAGTAATGATTTAGGTAAAGATAAACTTACAGATTTTGATGAATATGTAATAAAAAGAACTCAAACCGATTGGGCGAAAAATCCTTTCTGGAAAAAAGACCTTTATAGAGCATGGGCAGCCAGAGAAGGGGCTGATGGCGGTGGCGCTACATCGCCTAAAATAATTTATTCCGGTTACGTAGATTCAGGCGGAAATAAAATGGCTGTGCTTAACGGCCTGGAATATAGAGCAGGGGAAAAATTAGAAATGGAAGGTTATATATTAAAACAGATTACGCCTTCGAAGGTTTTAATTTTCGATAAACGTACGGGAAACAATTTAGAAATTCCCATACAAGAATAAAATATGCCATTGGAGGTTGTCACTTTGAAATACTCTACAAGCAATAAGAATATCGTAATGGTGGGGTTTGGTCTTTTCGTGCTGATATTTGTTTTCGGCTGTGCTGAGGGACTTAACAACCAGAAGAAAGATGATTTTATGGATAAATGGTCCACTTTAGCCGAGAACTCCGAGGGACATTCTCCTTCCGCTGAAACCAAAAAAATTAATGTGAAAGCTATAACGGAAAAACAAGTTCCGTCTACGCCGCTGTTGGGACCGGAATTAAAAAAACTGCCTGTAACGCCAATTCATTTGACCATGCGCCAGGCGGATCTCAAAGCAGTATTGCGGGCGATGGCCAAGTCTGTTGGTATGAATATTCTGGTAAAAAACGAGCTGAAGGGTGAAATCAGCGTAGATTTTAAGGGAGTTCCCTGGGATAAGGCGTTTACCGGATTACTGCGTACCTATGGTTTATCTTATGTCTGGGAAGGCAATATTATCCGGGTAATGACTACAGATGACGTGGAACAGGACTTAAAACGCAAAGTGCAATTGCGAGATATTCAATGGGTTGATCCTCTTTTGGAACCGGTAGTGATAAACATTGATTACGCCGACCCCAAAAAATTGGGAGAAACGCTTCAGGATTTTCTGACCAAAGATAAGGATGGAAAAGCGCGCGGATCGGTTAAGGTTGATGAACACAGTAATTCTCTCGTTATTTCAGCCACTCGTGATGACCTTGCCAAGATACTGCCCATTATTGAAAAACTGGATAAACCTACGCCCCAGATTTTAATTAAAGCCAATATCGTGGAAACAACCAAAGGAATTGCCCGCGATTTGGGAATTATGTGGGGAGGATACAATAAGAGTTCTAAGGTTGCTGGTAATGATGATCTTATTGTGACAGGTGGTGGCACTTCTCCTCTGGGTAGTATAGGAGGAAAAGGATTAGGAGTGAATTTTCCGGCTGATACATCCGGATCTGCGATTGTTACTCCCATGGGTGCTTTAGGTTTGTTATTCGGAAAGATTGGCGGGAATTTATTAGAGGTACAATTACAGGCCTTGCAGCAGGATAATAAGTTGAATATTCTCTCCAGTCCGTCCATTACAACCTTAGACAACCAGAAAGCATATACGGAAAATGGTGAAAGAGTTCCCTTCGTTACACTTACATCCGTCAGTGGTGGCACACCTACTCAAACTACCACTTTTGTAGACGTTGTATTGCGCCTGGAAATTACGCCGCATGTAATTGACGGTAAAAATTTAAAAATGACAATTTTAGTGAAAAAAGATGAAGTGGATACGACAAGGAAAGACAGCTTGGGAGATCCGTACATTATAAAGAAGCAAACTGAAACGGTTTTAATTGTTCAAGATGGAGAGACAATTGTTATTTCCGGTTTAACTAAACAAACCAAATTACGTGGGGAAAGTGGCTGGCCGTGGTTAAAGGACATTCCCGTTTTGGGCTGGGCTTTTAAATCGGATAGTAAAAGCGATAATATGGAAGAAGTTCTTATATTTATTACTCCTCATGTACTGCAAGTTGGTAGTAATAATCAGAAGGCATCTTCGGTTGAACAAAATATAAAAGAAAATTAACAAGTCAAATGGCAATGGAACATACGAAAAAATAAAAAGGGGTTGGGCTCGAAACAATAGCCGATGTAAGCAGCAAGATGGCGTTTAAAAATGAATTATTACGATATTCTCAATCTTAAAAAAGAGCCATTTTCCAACTCCCCGGAACCGGAATTTCTATTTCAATTGCCACAGCATACGGATTGTTTACAAAGGCTGGAATTAGCTGTTCGACTACGCCGCGGAATTAATGTGGTAATAGGAGACATCGGTACCGGAAAAACTACTTTATGTCGTAAACTTATCCAGAACCTTTCCTCTGCTCCTGAAGATTCTACGGAAATTGAAACTTACCTTTTACTTGATCCGGCATTTAACAACGCCGTTGAATTCCTTCAGACGGTTGCTTTGATGCTGGGAATTAAAGATTTAAATAATTGCGAAAGCGAGTGGCATTTAAAAGAAAGAATTAAGACATATCTCTTCAGTAAAGGCGTGGATGAAAAAAGAATAGTTGTCCTGATTATTGACGAAGGACAGAAAATTCCCGAAAACTGCCTGGAAATTTTGCGGGAATTTCTTAATTACGAAACAAATAATTTTAAGTTGCTGCAAATAATAATTTTTGCTCAAAAAGAATTCCAAAAAATTCTTAAGAAGCGCGCTAATCTTTTTGATCGGGTTAATCTTCTCTATCAACTCTATCCTCTGAACTTTAGACAAACACAAGCGATGATCAACTATCGGCTCAGCGTCGCGAGAGATTTTGAAATCAAACCATCTCTGTTCAGCTTTGGGGGGCTTGCCGCTGTTTATCAGGCTACGGGAGGCTATCCGCGCAAAATTATTTTTCTTTGTCATCAAATAATTCTAAAGATGATCATTCGTAGCAAGAAAAAAGCCGGCTGGTTTTTGGTCAGAAGCTGTGTAAATGAAATGACAACCCCATTACTTAAAAAATTAAGATTGGCGCTGGAGAGTGTTTTAATTATCATTGCTCTGGGTCTTTCGATAAGCACAATATTATTTCAGTATCGAGATGCTGACGCGCATAAACAAACACCGGCAGTTTCCATTGTTCCCGAAGTTAAACAGGCGCCCCCGGTTTCCATTGCTCCTGATTCGATAATTATTCAGAAAGATGAAAAACATGATGTTAAAATTCCTGATTATATTGGAAGATTAACAATGCCCCAAAAAAGAACCATCTGGTGGACACTGTATAATATTTATGGTGAAACAAGTTCCGATATTATGGACTCGGTTATTACAGCCAATCCTCATATTAAAAATAGAAATATAATTGCGGAAGGAACTATTGTTGCACTTCCATCAATTCCCGCGGATATAAAACCCGTAAATAAAGACGATATTGTTGTTGTGGTGGAGAGTGGAAAAGATCTGGAAAAGATGTATAATATTTTTCGTAACAATCCTGATGAGAAAAAGATGCCTCCATTGGTTTTCTTTTCCTTCTGGAATAAAAAAGAAGGGATTGAATTTGCGATTGTTATTGATAAATGTTTCCAAAACATCAGTGCCGCAGAAGAGGCTATTGGCAAATTACCACCTGTAATTGCCGCCAAAACAAAAATTTTATCTCAATGGGATGCGGATACGGTTTTTTTCAATCGCCGCGCATTGCAACATTGAGGTGATAATTATCCGGAGGATAAATGAAAAGTAAAAAACGTCTCGGTGAGATACTTGTAAAGAATGGACTTTTAACCGAAGAAATGCTCGGCAAAGTCTTAAATGATCAAAAGAAAACCGATCTAAAATTCGGCCAGTATTTAATACGACAGGGAATCGTTCAGGAAAAACAAATAATAGATTTATTGAGCGATCAACTCAACATTAAAAAATATCAAATGAACGATTTTCCTTTAGATCTGGAACTGGTGCGTTATATTCCCATTGAAATCGCGCAAAAAAATCAAGTAGTTCCTTTAAAAACAAAGGGAAATCTATTGATGATCGCAATTGTTGATCCTCTGGAAATAACAATCCTGGATTCCATCGAAAAATTAACAAACATGGAGGTTGAACCTGTAATTTGTTCGGAAACGGAAATCAATCAGCTCATCAATAGTATGTACGGCATGCAATCAGATTTGGGTGATATTATGAGCACCATGGAAGTAGAATCCAAGGTCGAAGAAGACTCGGAGAATAAAGATGAAGTTCAAGTCGCCTCGCTGCAGGATATGGCGGGAGAAGCACTGGTTGTTCGTTTGACTAATTCTATTTTTGCTCAGGCTATTCGCGATAAAGCAAGTGATATCCATATCAGTCCGCAACAAACTACGGTACAGTTGCGTTATCGTATTGACGGAAAACTGATCGAAATGCCTTCACCCCCCAAGTCTTTATTTTTGTCCGTCATTGCCCGCGTGAAGATTTTAGCCAATATGGACATTACTGTTTCCAGAATTCCTCAAGACGGCCGGTTTACGCTCAAAATAGAAAATAAGGAAATTAATGTCAGAGTTTCCTCAATTCCCACAATTCACGGGGAAAATATTGTCATGCGTCTATTGGATATGAGCTCAGGTATTTATACGCTGAACCGTTTGGGCATGGATGCCGAAGATATGGCAAAAATTGAAAGTATGTGCATTAAACCTTACGGGATGATTTTAAGCACCGGCCCGACAGGAAGCGGCAAAAGCACCAGTCTTTACGCAATTCTAAATTCAATAAACAAACCGGATATAAATATAATTACATTGGAAGATCCCGTAGAATACAGAGTTAATGCTATTCGCCAGGTGCAGTTAAACCGCAAAGCGGGAATGACATTTGCCGGTGGTTTGCGTTCAATTCTTCGTCAGGATCCGGATGTTATTATGGTGGGTGAAATAAGGGACGCGGAAACTGCCGCGGTAGCCGTGCAAGCGGCGCAGACCGGACATAGACTTTTAAGCACTGTGCATACTAATGATGCCGCGGGAGTTATAACACGATTTATTGATATGGGCATTGAACCTTTCCTGATTTCATCTGTATTGATAGTTTCTTTTGCTCAAAGATTAGTACGTACCGTTTGCCCTTATTGCAAGGAACATTATGATCCTCCGGCAAATGCTCTTGCCGCTTTAGGAATAACGGCGGCGGAAGCAGTAAACGCTGATTTTCAGCGCGGTAAAGGATGCAGTCAGTGCAAAAACACCGGTTACAAGGGAAGAACAGGTATTTTTGAAGTTTTAGTCGTTGATGAGATGGTTCAAGAAATGATTGTCAAGCAAAGACCGAGCCCGGAAATTACGCGTGCAACTGTAGCTGCCGGTAAACTGAAAACACTGAAAGAAGATGCCGCTAAAAAAGTAATTCAAGGAATTACAACTCTGGAAGAGGCGGTTTCCACTGTTATGGCTTAGACTAAAGAAGGATAAAAAATGCCCAAATATATTTATCAAGCAATCAATCAGAATGGAGAGGAAATATCCGGTAATTTAGAAGCTGAATCAGTTGAGGTGGCAACTTTCATTCTGGGTTCCCGTGATCTTATACCATCAAAGATCAAGGAACAAAGTAAATCTGAGAGTGATCTCTGGTTGAAAGTTTTATCCTTAACAAACAAAGTTAAAACGATGGATCTGGTAATGTTTACAAAGCAGTTCCATTCTATGTTAGTTGCCGGTATACCGATTTTAAGAATATTGTCTATTTTGGAGGAACAGACAGAGAACAAAAGTTTAAAACAAGCAATATCAAAGGTTGTTAAAGATATTAATCAGGGTTCATCTTTTTCGGACGCATTGCAGAAATTCCCCGGGATATTTGATCGCCTTTATTGCGATATGATCAAGGCGGGAGAAATCAGCGGAAATGTGCCGATTGTATTAGAGCGTCTGATTTACATTATTGAACATGAAGCAAAGGTCAAGGCAGATATTAAATCGGCATTGAGATACCCTATAATAGTTCTTGTCGCCTTATCCGCTGCGTTTGTGGTTCTTTTAACTTTTGTGATACCTCAATTCGCTTCCGTTTTCAGCAGCGCTGGTTTGGTTTTACCGTGGCCGACAAAAATGGCCATGCTTATGTATGCTTTTATTTCCAAATTCTGGTATTTGATTCTTGCTGTAATAGTGGCAATTGTTCTTGGCTTGCGATTTTATTTTAAAACAAGCAATGGCAGGTTCGTAAGGGATTCTATTTTATTAGAAATGCCTATAGTAGGGCCGGTATTTCAAAAGGCGGCATTATCTCGCTTTGCCAGTATCTTTGCAATTTTGCAAAGCAGCGGCGTTCCTATTATGCAATCATTGACAATCCTTTCCGCGACAATGGGTAATGAGGCCCTTTCACGAACTTTTGATAATATCCGTGAGCGTATTAAAGAAGGCGCCGGGATTTCCGCGCCACTAAAATCGGCAAAATATTTTACCCCTATGGTTGTTGATATGATCGCGATTGGTGAAGAGTCAGGGAAGATTGATGAAATGCTGCGGGCTGTTGCGATTCATTATGATAGTGAGGTTGAATATGCGATTAAAGGTCTTTCCGACGCAATAGGTCCTATTCTCATTGTTGGTTTGGCCGCGGTTGTCGGCTTTTTTGCCCTGGCCATATTTTTGCCTATGTGGGATCTTACAAAACTTGCAACACATCATTGATGATGGAACCAAAAAACTGGACAAATCTTTAGGTATTCTCTGACACCCTGAAAGGCACGCGATGGCAAAAGCGGCAATAACTACAACAGGTAAAATCAGACTTCTTACGAATTCGGCATTAAATAGACAAAGGAATGAAGAAAAAAAATATTAATATAAGTTTTTATATATTGATTCCGGTAATTTACACTGGAATATCAATGATCGGTATTATTTTAACATATCAATTATTTAAACAACACGAAAAAATCAATCAGATATCTTCCCTGAATTTTGTTTATATAATTACAACAATGGCGTTATTCACTTTTCTTATAAGTTTTCTTCTCCTGCGCTTTTTTTTAAAACCCCTCATAAGATTTGTTAATAAAACGCAGAAAATTTCCATTATTGCCAATTCCCCATTGGGAAAACAAAAAAAAATAACGGAGGATTTTGACCAAATTACCAAGCTATTTGACAACGTGACGAATATTCTGAGCAATGTTGAAGCAAAAGAATTATTTCCTCATATTATCGGCTCCAGCGCCTCTATGCGCAATATTTTTACACAAATTATAAAAGTTGCTTCGACCGATTCCACAGTTCTTATTTCCGGTGAAAGCGGAACAGGCAAGGAATTGATTGCTTCGAGTATTTACGAGCACAGTATGAGGAAAGGCAAACCTTTTATTAAAATTAATTGTGTGGCCATTCCGGAAGGGTTGCTCGAAAGTGAACTTTTCGGTCACGAAAGGGGTTCATTTACCGGCGCCACCGAACAAAAAAAAGGAAAATTTGAAATAGCCGACAGAGGCACGGTTTTTCTGGATGAAATCGGCGACATGCCCATAGCAACTCAGGCGAAACTCCTGCGTGTCCTGCAGGACAAAGAATTTGAAAGGGTAGGCGGAACAAAGCTTATTCGGGTGGATATTCGATTTATCGCAGCTACAAATAAGAATTTACCCGAAATGATTAAAAACGGAACATTCAGAGAAGATCTTTATTTCCGTTTAAATGTTTTTCCCATTTCTCTTCCAGCTCTCAGAGAGAGAAAAGAAGATATTTTTCCCATAGCAAATTATTTCCTGGATTCTATGACCAAACCGGCAAAGTTATCCACTTCCGCACTGCAGGAATTAATCGGTTATTCGTGGCCGGGAAATATCAGAGAATTGAGAAATGTCTTGGAACAAGCTTCTATATTGAGTGAAAATGGTATTATTGAACTGCAGCATTTACCGGCACTATTGAAGAAAAATTCGCTAAATATTGTAAATAATATAAGTGATGATATGGCTCTTGAAGCTAAACTTGAGTTAATGGAAAAAGAGATAATCATTGACGCTTTGAGAAAAACAGGCGGCATTCAAGTAAAGGCGGCAGATATTCTAGGGATAAATCAAAGAAGCCTCTGGCACAGGATTAAAAAGCTCCAAATAGATGTAAACAGCATAAGAAATCTACAATAATTGTAGATAAAGCACTAACTTTTGTAATTTTCCGGTGTATCTAGGGGCGGGAATCTTCGGAATGTTAAAGTTAACAATACAAAAAAGTTTAGTTAATTTAACAAATTAGAAAGGCATAAGTTGGAAAGCTAATAATTTGTTCAGAACACTTCTTCTAATGGCATATCTTTTGCTTTTTAATTAAATGTATTTATTAGTAATTTTAAAAAAGCGTTAAGAGTTAATAATAAATTTTACATTAATTAAGAAAGGAGAAAAAAATGTTAAGAAATGAAAAAGGTTTTACGTTGATCGAAATCATCGCCGTGCTGGTGATCTTGGGAATCTTGGCCGCGGTAGCTATTCCAAGATACTTAGACTTGATGGCTGAATCAAGAAGAAATGCTGCGCAAAGTGCCGTTGCAGAAGTGCAGGCACGTGCAAGTAATCTTTATGCTAGAAGTCTTTTAGCCGGAGCTGCGTTGGCTGATTGTGCTGCTGTTGCAGGAGCTGTTGGTACCAGTTTAACAGCTCAGTCTCTTGGTGATTTCACAGTTACTAACCCACCTACCTGCACAGGTGCTAACATGACAATTACTGTAACGGCAGTAAAAGGCGAACCAGTAAATGTAACAGGAACTTGGACTTATCCATTGCCATAAGATAAATAAAAAGAAATACGTTTAGGAGAAAATAGCGTGAGGTGACTCACGCTATTTTTTTCTTTATTTTTCAATTAATGTATGAATTTTATGGCGAAATAATAAGCATCATTAATTTCTCCAGCAATAATAGAGCCTCTTTCATGTTCATTTCGAACCTCTTGCAGTTAGTTCTCCGCTTTTAAGGTTTATTGATATCAGTCTAAATTTACTTGATATTAGATTGTTGCGGTAATATTATTAATCATATTAAAAAGTATTGCGGTTGCGGCATGTCAAGGCAGTTGAACAATATCTCTTAAAAGCCAAATGACAATGGATCAAAAAACCGAGATCGAAATTATTATCAGAGTTTTGAAGGGTGACAAGCAGGCTTTTGCAATGCTTGTTGAAGAGTATAAAACACCTATTTATAATTTAGCTTACCGCATGACAAGAAATTCAGCGGATGCCGAGGATCTGGCCCAGGATACCTTTTTTCGTTCCTTCAACCAATTGTCTCATTACGATACAACCCGCAGCTTTTACACCTGGCTCTATACGATCAGCCTTAATCTTATCCGCAACCACCTGAAAAAAACAGGCCGTCGCCGACAGACAAATTTCTATCAACGGGAGGTACCATCCGATGTTCTGGCTTCTGATAAGGAATCGGAAGCTTTACGGGAAACCGCTGAAAGAGATGAGCAGCTCAAAGAGAAGGTAGAGAAACTGGAAAATTGCCTGCATAAGTTATCTCCGGAGATTCGCGAATTGCTTGTTTTGCGCTTCTATCAGGGACTTTCCTTTGAAGCAATTGCCGAAATCACAGGTCTTTCTCAAAGTGCCGTCAAAATGCGGGTCTATAGAGGATTGGAAAAATTACAAAAAGATTTTGAAACAATGTGACTTTTAGCAGGTAAGGTTGTATATATTTATATAAAGGAGATTTTGCGGATAATGTTTAAAAACGAAGATGGAAACTGGGCGCGGTTCCGTGATTTGACGAAAATTATGGAAAATGTTTCCCCAAAGCTACCTTCAGAATATTTCACGGCGAGAGTCATGGCGCGTATTTCCGATGAAAAAGAAGCGGTACAATCGTTTTCCCTCGGGCAATTGTTCTCCACCAACCTGAAGGTCGATTTTCAGCATTCCGTGACTAAGACTGAATGCGCCTTCTACTTCCTTCTTACCGGTTTTTTCTATTTTATTCTCGGCTTAATAATGATTATTAGCCTGCCGTTGCCGGCGATACTTCCCGGTAATGGCTGGCTTTCAATTCAGCCGTTTTTGGGGCTTTTGCTTGCCGCTGAGCTATCTACCCTTGGCATCGCAGTTTACACAAATGGCGATTCCGCCGTTCGTTTCGTCCGCGCGGGAACATTACTTTACGCGACGCTTATTATCCTCAACGGCTGGCTGGGTGCTTTATATCTCAAAGTTTATGTGGCGATTATTTTCACAGCAATCTTTTCTGTAACCGGGTTGGTCATAGCTTTATTATTGGGATTGGCGGTTGACCGTTATCACCCGGAAACCATTTTTTCGGAGGTGCGCGGATGATGCGAGACCTAAGAAAACTTAAAGGTCAGGGTGGCTTAACCATGATAGAGATCATCGCTGTTCTGCTGATCATAGGGATCATCACAGCCATAGCGATTTCCCGGATGTCCAATAGGAGCGACTATGATCTTCCTTCTCAGGTAGAAGTAATAAAAAACCACCTTCGCTATGCTCAGACCAGAGCGATGAATACTGATACTGTTTGGGGGATCACCTTTGACTCCCAAACAACGTATTACCTTTTTCAGGGCGCAGGTAATACAACGCCGGTTCCGATTCCCGGAGAAAACGCTACCAAAGTAAATCTGACTGTAAAGAAATCCAGCCTTAAGATCACTTCGAATACACCCCAGACGATTACCTTTAACGCCTATGGAAGTCCGGGGTCTACAACTCTCACAGTAGGGACCACTGGCGGGAGCATCACTGTAACGAAGAATACGGGATTTATTCCCTGAGAGATTATTTTGGAAAAAGCCCAGGAGGGAATGTATGTATTTTAAGAACATTAAGATGAAAAAAAATAAACTTTTTCGCAGTCGTGCAAGTGGTTTTACCCTGATTGAAGTTATTGTTACAATCGTTGTGGCCGCGATTCTTGGCGCCATGCTGGCCACCTTTATGAAAACCAATATAACTGGAAGCGCCAATCCTGTAATCCGTGTCGGAAATGAATACAATCTTGGCCAGGTTATGGAAAATATTACAGCGAATTACAAAAAAATGATTGCTACAGATTCGACACCACTGGCGACAATCAAAAGTAGTATAGGGGCGGCAGGCAGCACAGTCAATAATGCCTATGGTTCATACAAGGTCATTAACAACGATTATATAACGTTTAATTGTTCCGGTAGTAGCTGCTCGGCAAGTAGCGGAGGATCATTACTATTAAAAGTGACAATCGCCGATCCGCTTAACACACAAACAATTACCGTGCTGTTTACACAGTAGTTTATAGCCGGGAATCAGGTATGCAGGAGATCATCATGAAGAGAGAATCAGGGTTCACGCTTATTGAGGTCATCGTCACTCTTGTTCTGGTCGGCGTTATGGCCGCTGTCGCCGGCATAGGTATTGTTTCCGCGATGAAAGGATATGTGTTTGCCAAAAGCAACACGGTCATTGCCGGCAAAGCACAGGTTGCTCTGGCAAGAATAACAAGGGAATTAACGGATCTTAGCGACGTAACAACTGCGAATACGGCTTTTATTGTGTTCAATGAAATAGAGGCGGGAGGGAGCTCGGATACAGTTGCCATCGGTCAAAACGGTACGCAAATCAAGATCGCCAAGGGCAATCTGGGAACAACGCCGGATTATACAGCAGGTGATACTCTGGTTGATCAGGTTACAACATTGAGTTTTGCATATAAAAAAGGTTCTGATATCTGGACAACCGCTGACGATATTTCTCTTCTATCCCACATCGTTGTCTCTCTGACCATGAGCGGCGCCGGAGGAGGAAGTAGCGTCAAGTTCAATACGACAGTAAGCCCAAGAAACAACGGAAATTTCGGCGGCGCTCCGCCACCGACTCAGGAAAACAAGCCGCCAGGATTCGGTTGTTTTGTGGCCACTGCAGCGTATGGAAATCCGTATCATCCCATGGTTCTCCTTCTGAAACAATTCAGAGATCAATACCTGGCGACATGGCCGGGTGGTCGTCCATTGATTCAATTCTACTACAAGGTAGGACCATATCTCGCCGGAATGATCCAGGATAAGCCCTGGGCGTCCAGACTGGCGAGAGTTTTGCTGCTGCCGTTTGTTGTGATAGCTTTTCTTTTAGTCTATGCAAAAGGAAGCATACCCCTTGTGATATTAATGATCATTGTCGGTATTTGGCTGATCAAACGTTATCCGATGAGGTGGAAATTTATGAAAAAATCAATGGCAATTCATGATGAAAAAGGATCCGTCCTTATCGGGCTCATTGTTACAATGGTCATTATGGCCGCTCTTGGGGCCGCGCTGTTAGCACTGACCTCGACATCCAGTGTAAACCAGGCATATGGCGTCATGGCTCAAAAAGCTTACTATCTCGCGGAATCCGGTTTCCGGTATGCAGGTAGTCAATTTTTAAATGTCACCGATAGTAATACCAACGGCAAAAATGATGAACAGAACTCAAAAACTAATGATCTGAATGGCCGGACGCTTATCATGGCCGAGGGATCCATTCAACTTCATGTGATTCCATTTCATTATGCGGCTTCAGCGGCTGCCGCCCTTAATGCCACCACCTTATCCGTGCGATTTCCCGGGGGCACTCCTGCTTCCTTTGTCATCCCGTCAACAGGTCAGATTCAGATCAAAACACAGACCTATAATGCCACTATCCAAAAATATACTACATACACCAACACTTATAGTTATACGAATTTTACCACTGGAAGTGGTACCGGGACATTTACGCTTAGTACTGGATTGGTTCGCGCCGTCCCGGCATGGACATCGGTCACGGTGATTGCACAGGCTTCCTCATCTCCTGCTACTCAAACAATTACACCCAATTCGGACTTGACCCAGACCGCAAACCGGTTGACCTTGTCCAGACCGGCGACAGGATTCTTCATGCCGCAGTACAATGGCGAATTTATGATTAAAGGAGATCCGAACAAATATGTGTATAAATATGCCTATCGGATCGATGGTACTTCAACGACCACATTGTACGGGGTCAGCATTGCACAAAAGAATGCAAACGGGACGGAGATTCATACGCAAATAACTGTGACAGCATCTTCATACAGTATTATTCCTAAAGATTATTTTACTGTTGTTTCCACTGGTACCGTCGGCAGTGTCAGCAGAACTATGACCTACATCACGCCGGTAGATATTGTAGCCTCCGCCATTGGATCCGGCGATTTAACGACATCTGTGGATCCTTTTACCGCTGGGACTAACCCAGGTGATGCGGCAAGCCATTGGTATGCACCCATTTCCGGAAGTTATAGTGTATCAAGTAGTGTATCCGGCGGAGCAAAATCGGACGTTAACAATCCAACGGGACTGGCTGCTTTGCGTATGACTAATTCCTATGACTATGGAAATTGGTTTAGTAAGCACTTCAGTCTAATTGCTATAAAATGGGATTCGACTTATGCCTATTTCGGTGGGTCATGGTATAATAATAGCAACACCTTGAGTTACGACACGCAAGTAAAGATGAAACTGCCTCAGCAAGATAATTATATGGCGGGAATGGTTTTCCGCCTTAATCTGGGGACATCGGGAAATGTGTCCGATACCTCAACGCTTGGCGCAGCTTTTCTGAGAGGCAATAATGGCGATTCGGGTCCTTTATTGTGGCTGGATAACGATGGCATAGAAGACGGGGTAGTCCCCCTGGAGAATGTTCCCATGATTGTTTTATGGCAAAAACCTTTAGGAGGTGGGTCATTATCTGCGATGCAATGGATTGCCTATAAAATTATCGGTCCGACAATTAACTTCAATGGCGGTCAAAATCCATTTTTTGCTAATGGAGCAAACAGCTATTATATCAGGGGGGGCGCCAGCGGCGCCCGCGCCAAAGTAATATCGGTCGGCACAGCCGATAGCGGCGTAACGGGATCTCTTGATGTCTCTTCAGTATATTCAACGTTTCAGACGGGTGAACAACTTTTTCAACTTATAAATCAAGATCCGAATCGTTTAACAGGTCCAACGGCCCAGGTAAACGGTACGGCTTCTTCAACAAGCGTCCCGTTTAATAATGGGAGGGATGTAAAAACCGGGAATATAGGCATTTTATTAAATGATATAATTGTAGGAAGAAGCAGTGGCGCTATTGCGAGAGTAACTCTCGTCACAACCACCGGGACAGGGACATGGAAGAATGGCAGTGCTAGAGGGACATTGACCATTACCGAAACGGAAGGTGGTTTATTCCAAAACAATGAGTATCTGGATGTTTACCGTCCCAGTTCTACATCCAGTGCTCTGTTTGTTTTATATTATTCATTATCCGATATTTTAACAACTAGTACCAGTAATTATATTAAGGATTGGTCTTCGCTTGTGCTGCGAATTACAGAGTCAACGGCCGACAGCAACCCTTTCAACGGGACAGATGTGAATGACATCAGGATTTATGTGGGTGATACAGCCTTGCATGGCGCGCCCACAGGTTCTCCTTTGGATACATTAAGAAAAGCTAATCTGCGATGGAGCAATCCCCCTGCGACTGATGATATTCAATGGCCGCCCGATACGGGCTGGTCTTCGGCTTTGGATCCCACCAAGGATTATTTTACACTTGTACAGGGATGGGTGATGAATTCCGCATTGGCATCGTCGTTCAAGCTGACAGGTACGACAGAAGAGCCCAATTCCACCATCCGGACAACTCTGTTCACGACCAACGGACTTACCTCGTTTACTCAGCAGGAAGTCGGGTTGCAAACAGCAGGCACGGACATGTACAACAATACATATTTCGAAGATTTTGCCGTCATAATGCTAGGCGCTGGCATCCAGGAAAATACCGGATTCTCGAGCCCTCTGCAGTATTGAAAAATTTCGCGGGAGCATATTTTTAACCCGCTTCCGAAACGAAAGGCTGACATCTTTCAATTAAAGGTGTCAGCCTTTTTATTGTCTGTTGGTTGATCTATCCTCCGCTGGCGGAGGTGTCACGTAGTGACGGAGGTGGATGCGGTGTTTCAACAAGTCCACCCCCAACCCCCGCCGGCGGGGGACAGAAAAATACTTTTTATAAATATTTCTCTCCTGATCAAAAAGAAGACCGAAACCTCTCCTTGAAATTCATCACAGTGATTTCTGCTTAATAATTGACTTTTTTCTGGTATGTGTTATCTTCCGGCTCAAATGAGTAAATAATGGCAATTTTTTTAAAGGAGGACGATGAAGTGAAAATATTTGTCAAAAAAGGAGTTCTTGCCGATGCAAAAAGTCAGGCAATTATTTTAACTTTATTTGAAGATAGTAAAAAATTGTCCGGAATTACGCTGGAGATTGATAAAAAAAGCGGCGGATTGATCAGTGAATTACTCGGCAACGGCGATTTTGAAGCCAAGCCTTCTCAGGTATCAGTCATTTACACCAGAGGAGCACTGCACGCAAAAAGAATAGCCCTTGTCGGTATGGGGAAACAAAGCGATCTCAATCTGGAAAAATTGCGCGCCGCTTTCGCTTCGGTCATGCGGCATCTGCGGAATCTGAATGTCAAGGAAGCGGCGACTTCCATTAATTTAAATCTTTTACCCGGTAAAAAAGAGCAGGTAGCGCAGGCAGTGGCGGAAGGCGCTTTATTAGGACTTTATCAATACACACCATATAAAACCGTCGGGCGCGAAGATTTAAAAGAGATGGATCAATTAAACATCATAGCTGACGAAAAAAATTTCTCTCTTGTTGAAACCGCGATAAAAAAGGCGCAGATAATCACCAGCGCCGTTTATTTCGCGCGCGATCTTATTTCCGCGCCTTCCAACGAAATGACGCCTTCTATCATGGCGCAAAAAGCGCGGGAGATCGCCCGCAGAAAAAATATTTCCTGCAAGATTCTGGATAAGGACAAGATCAAAGAAATGGGCATGAACGCTCTTCTTGCTGTCGCCTCCGGAAGCAATGAAGAGCCGAAGTTTATTATTCTGGAATACACGGGCGGCAGAAAAAACGCGGCGCCGGTTGTTTTGGTGGGCAAAGGATTAACCTTCGACAGCGGCGGAATTTCCATTAAGCCTTCGGAGAAAATGGACGAAATGAAAACTGATATGTCCGGTGGAGCGGCTGTTATGGGCACGGTTATGGCGGCTGCTGATCTGCATCTGCCGCTCAATGTCGTCGGACTTATTCCCGCCACGGAAAATCTGCCCGGAGGCACAGCGTATAAACCGGGAGATATTTTAAAATCATATTCCGGGAAGACCATTGAAGTTCTTAATACTGATGCCGAAGGCCGTTTAATTATGGTCGACGCCCTTACTTACGCTTCAAAATTTAAGCCTGCGGCCGTTATTGATGTCGCGACGCTTACGGGGGCCTGTATTATAGCGCTGGGCGATGACGTCATCGGCATGCTGGGAACGGATGATAAACTTAAAAAGGAAATCATCAGCGCTTCCCGGACTACCGGAGAGCTTGTCTGGGAACTTCCGTTGTGGGAAAGTTATCACGAACTTATCAAGAGCGATATTGCTGATTATAAAAACAGTAGCGGAAGAGCTGCCGGCACAATCACCGCCGCCGCGTTTTTAAGCAAATTTGTTGGAGATTATCCCTGGGTTCATCTGGATATTGCCGGTCCGGCCTGGACAAGCAAAGAAAAGGCTTATGTACCCAGAGGTGCGTCGGGAGTAACTGTTCGCTTGCTGGTGGAATTTCTACGCAATCGTGTACGAAAATAAAATATGCCGCTCCTTCTGGAAATAAAAGATCTGGTGACGGTTTTTGATACCGTCCGCGGAAGAATCAAAGCTGTTGACGGAGTTTCTTTGAAAGTCAATTCCGGTGAAACTCTGGGAATTGTCGGCGAATCCGGTTGCGGCAAAACAATGCTTTCCCTCTCGATTATGCGTCTTGTCCCCGCCAATGGCAGAATAATTAACGGCGAAATATTATTTTCCGGAAGTGATTTATTAAAATTATCAGAAGATGAAATGCGCGGCCGACGCGGCAGTGAAATCTCCATGATTTTTCAAGAGCCGATGACTTCACTCAATCCCGTCTTTCGCGTAGGTGAACAAATCGCCGAAGCTATCCGTTTGCATCAAAATCTTCCGGCTAAAAAGGCAATGGAGTTAAGCGTTGAGCTGTTGAGCGAAGTGGGAATTACCGATCCGCAAAAACGTGCTCGGGATTATCCTCACAATCTCAGCGGCGGCATGCGCCAGCGGGTAATGATCGCCATGGCAATGTCCTGTCATCCCCGGCTCTTGCTTGCCGATGAACCCACAACGGCGCTGGATGTCACTATCCAGGCGCAGATTCTTGATTTGATTTCCGAACTAAAGCAAAAAAATGATATGGCGGTTGTTTTAATCACGCATGATTTAGGCGTGATTGCTCAGGCCGCGGAAAAAGTCGCCGTGATGTATGCGGGAAAAATAGTTGAAAGCGCTTCGGTGGAAGCGATGTTTGCCAATCCCCTGCATCCATACACTCAAGGTTTGCTGGAATCAGTGCCGGCGAGATGCGTTGAATCCTCGGAAAGAGGAAAGTACCTCAAAACTATTCCTGGTTCTGTTCCTGATTTGTATGACGTTTCTTCCGGATGCCGTTTTTATGAAAGATGTTCTTACGCCGTTGAAGAATGCGCGCAAAAAGAGCCGACGCTTTCGGAAATTGAACCCGGCCATTTTGTCTCCTGCCGGAAATACGGCGGGAAGAAAAATAATTAGGTTAGCGAGTGGATAATGCCCATCTCATTGGTTGAAATTCGGGAACTGACGAAAAAATATACTTTAAGCGGCGGTTTTTTTAATTCTCAGAGAAGAATTATTCATGCCGTTAACAATATTGACCTGCGAATTTTCAAGGGTGAAACTCTTGGTTTGGTCGGTGAATCCGGTTGTGGTAAGTCCACTCTGGCACGACTAATGACGAGATTGGAAAAACCTTCATCCGGTTTCGTGAATTTTAAAGGTGAAAATATTTTTTCGTACGATAAGGAAGCGTTGAAAGCCTATCGGCGTAATGTCCAGATAATATTTCAGGATCCTTATTCATCGCTCAATCCGAGAAAGTCCGCGTTGAGCACAATTAAAGAACCTCTTACTATTCATCGCATAGGAGATAAGAAGACGCGCAATAAAGTTGCGCTGGAAATTATGGCGAAAGTCGGCTTAAACAGCCAGCAGGCTAATCGTTATTCACATGAATTCAGCGGCGGACAGCGCCAGCGCATTGGAATAGCGCGGGCGCTTGTGTTAAATCCGGAGTTAATCATTGCTGATGAACCGGTTTCATCTCTAGATGTTTCCATTCAGGCGCAGATTCTTAACCTGCTCAGGGATTTAAAGAATGATTTTAATCTAACATATTTGTTTATTTCACATGATCTTAACGTCATCCGGTATGTTGCCGATCGCGTTGCCGTGATGTATTTAGGTAGAATTGTCGAACTCGCTTTAAACAAAGATATCTATGATCGTCCGCTCCATCCCTATACCCGTATGCTGCTTGCGGCAGTACCGTCCTGCGCTCCCCGCAAGAAGGAGAAAATAATAAAAATCAAAGGAGAGGCCAGAGCCGAAAGTGATAAGGGCTGTCCTTTTCAAAACCGCTGTCCCTATAAAGCCGAAATTTGTGCCAAGGAAGAACCGCGGCTGGAAAAGTTAGATGAGCAAAGCTTTTGCGCCTGTCACCTGACCGGATCAATTCAGGAATCATAATGGCGGAAGAAAAGATATATATAAAAAATGGCCATCTGATAATTGAAGCTTTATTAGGCAGGGCTTCAGAAGAAGGCGTTGTAATCTGCCATCCGCATTCATTGATGGGCGGTTCAATGTATAATAATGTTGTTGAGGCGATTCAGAAAGCGTTTACCGCTGAAAATATTTCCACTTTAAGGTTTAACTTCAGAGGAGTAGGCGGGAGCACCGGTGTTTACGAAGAGGGGATGGGCGAACAAAAAGATATTCTTGCTGTTTGTGAATATCTGAAAATCCTTGGGCTGACAAAATTATTTTTAGCGGGCTATTCCTTTGGCGCGTGGGTTGGTTCAAAAGTTGTGGGCGAAAGCGATAATCCTTTTTCCTTCAGTTTCTTTGTTTCTCCCCCGATTGATTATTTTAAATTCAACTGGGATAATTTAAAAAACAAGATCAATTTTCTTGTCTGTGGGGACTGCGATCAGTTCTGCGGGATAGATGTTCTCGTCCGGCAAGCGCAAAAAATAAATTTGCCGATCGAAATAATTCACGGCGCGGATCATTTCTATTCGGGAAAAGAAAAAGAACTTATGCGTATTATACATAAATGCATAATTGAAAAAAATACAGAATAATTACAAAAAAAGCTTGATTTTGAAAAAAAACGGTGTTATTTTTAGAACAACGTTAGAAAAACCGCTCTTTTATTATAACTTTATTAGTAAAATTAAGAGTGGCATCGTTCAGGAAATTGTTAGTGTTTAGTGCTAAGTTTTACAAAAAATAAATTAACCGCAAAGAATTCTTCAGTTGAAGAACAGAATTCATGCGGTTTTTTTTGTTTCTGAGGAATTTATATCCGATAAGAAACAAATATTTTAAAGGAGGGTTTTAGCTTTGGCAGAAGGAAAAGTAAAATGGTTCAACGAGAAGAAGGGGTTTGGCTTTATTGAAAATGATGAAGGCGGAGATGTTTTTGTTCATTATAGCGCCATTAGCGGGACAGGATTCAAGACTCTTTACGAGGGCCAGAAAATTCGTTTCGATATTGAACAGGGAAACAAGGGTCCCAGCGCAACAAATGTTCAGCCACTATAATTTTTTCATTTATTAAAGTTAACTCGAACTATTGAACTATCCCCATTCGCTTCGCTCAGGGGATAATTCCCAATCCCGATAATCGGGATTGGATAGTTCCACTTGCGTTTTAAGCTTAACTTCGATTGCTTTCAACGAGTGTCACTACGATTTACGCTTTAATGAGCCTTGATTTTCCGAAACATAGTGATCGGAAAATCTTAGAGCGAATTATCCCGCCACCTTTAGGATGGAGGGACAAACTTCACTTTGCTCGTTTTCAGCTTGTCTCATTAAAACGCCGCAGTTCTTTTTTTGCCCAGAAGATGACAGCGAAAAATGCAATTAGATTGGCTAAAGGAAGCGCCAGCCATACGCCTGTAAGTCCGAAATAAAGTGGTAAAATAATCAAAAGAGGAATAAAGGCAATACTGTCCCGGAGGAAAAGTAAGAACATGGCCAGAGTACCTTTGCCCAAGCCCATAAACATATTTATGAAAATTATAATAGGAGCGATTAATACAAGTGCAGAGACATGAATACGTAAAGCCGGTACTGCTATTAATATCAAAGCAGGGTCTTTGGAAAAAAGTCCGACTATCTGCGGAGCGAATATCTCCAAAATTATAGAAGCGATAACGGCAAAGAAAAGTGATACCTTAAGGGTGACGAAAACAGACTCTCTTAATCTTTGAAAAAGTCTGGCGCCTGAACTGAATCCGACAATTGGCATTAAACCGAAGCCGAAACCGAAGAGTACCATGGTTACCAGACCGGTAACGCGAAAGCATATTCCCAGCGCTGCTATGGCCAGAGAACCAAAACCAGCAAGAACATGATTGTAAATAACTAAAACCAAGCTGACAATCAAATTTATGGCTATTGAAGGGAGACCTGTTGAATAGATTGAATTAATTATGGAAATATTAGGGATAATATATTCCAATTTAAGTTCATATTTTGATGATTTTAATTGCATAAAATATACGGAGAATATACAGGCCATGAATTGGGCGAAAACAGCGGCAAGCGCCGCTCCTTTAATACCCAAGCGAGGAAAATGGCCGATTCCAAAAATCAAAAAGGGATCTAGAAGGGCACTGGAGATGGAGGCGATTAAAACAACGTACATGGACAAAAGAGGCCTCCCTTCGGCGCGCAGTAAATTGTTGGACATCATGGAAAAAAAGAGAAACGGCGAACTGAAAACTATGATATAAAGATAATCGTGGCAAAGAGGCATTATTTCATTAAAAGCGCCGAAAGCGAGAAGAATCGCATCTCCAAACAATAAAACAGAAATGATCATGATTAAACCAAAGAAAAAGGAGAGGGAAAATATTTGGCCGGCAGTTTGTTTCGCCCGGATAATTTTTCCGGCGCCGAACATCCGTGCGGAAAAAGAACCGGCGCCAATACCTGTTCCGACACCTATTGCGGCAAAGATCATTTGAATGGGAAAACAAACGGTAAGAGCGGCTAAGGCTTGGGAACTTAAACGTGCCAGCCAGAAAGTATCAATAAAATTATAGATAGACATGGCTGTCATCGCTATAATTGATGGCCAGCTCATTTTTATAATAAGAGGGAAGATTGATTCTTTCTCTAAATCCAGCCGTTTAATCATTTTTTATAATATGGTGTGAAAGTGATTGTGTTGCTTACATACAAAGATAGATAATTTCAAGGTAAAATATGACGAAAAATCTGATTGTTATTCTGGGGCCAACTGCATCAGGTAAAACTCATCTGGCGGCGATGCTTGCCAATGATTTGCAAGGTGAAATAATTTCCGCTGATTCCCGTCAGGTTTATAAAAAAATGGATATCGGCACAGGCAAAGATCTGAATCAGTATATTGTTAACGGCCGTCTGGTTCCGTATCATTTGATAGATATTACGGAGCCGGAGAATGAGTTTAACTTATTTGAATTTCAAAACAGATTTTATAAAATATTCAGCGAACTCACGGAAAAGAAAATAATGCCTGTTCTTGTCGGAGGGACCGGCCTTTATCTGGAATCAGTTCTTACAGGCTATGATATGCCTGTCGCTCCGGTAGATGAAGAATTCAGAAAAAATATCAGCCGGAAATCAAAAGATGAACTGCAAGAAATGCTTCTGTCTTTGAAACCGAATATGCATAACAGTACCGATCTTGAAGACACTGGGAGATTAATCCGGGCAATAGAAATTGAACGGGCACGAAATATAAAAGATCGAGGTAACCCCACCAAGCCGAATATTGATGCTGTGGTTTTCGGAATCAGATGGGAAAGATCAACTCTGCGTCAGCGTATTACAGAAAGATTAAAAGAAAGACTGGAAAATGGCATGGCGGAGGAAGTCATAAATCTGCATACCGCAGGATTGAGTTGGACGAAACTGGAGAGCTTCGGTCTGGAGTATCGTTTTATTTCACAATATCTGCAAAAGATCATTACATTTGAAGAAATGACCAAAAAGTTAAACACCGCTATTCACCAATATGCCAAAAGACAGGAAACGTGGTTTCGGCGGATGGAAAAAAAAGGCATACTGATTCACTGGCTCCAAAGTAACGAATATTCTTTGTTGAAAGAAAGCGTAATGAAATTTCTGTGATGAAAAGAAAATCTTTAATTGATATATATCTGCGCAATTACTCAGTGGGTGAAAAGTGGGAGTTAATTGCGAATAATACTGATGATATTTCTCAGGTTGTCGTGATACCGGCTTACGCGGAAAGAGAAACGCTTCTTTCCACTCTGGCTTCTTTAGCGCGTAATTCATCTTCGTCTTTGGAATATTCTTTTATATCGTGTGTTATTAATAATAAGGATAATTCATCTTCTGCGGCGTTAGAAAACAACCTCCAGACAATCGAATATTTGGACGCCTTGGTGAAAAAGAAATCTTTAAGAAAATTCAGTACTGATAAGAAAATATATCCTGTTTTGCTTAATTTGTCCGATGCGAAATTGAAGCTGGGCTACATTAACGCCTCGTCAAAAGGATATGAAATGCCGCGGAATACCGGCGGCGTGGGAATGGCGCGAAAAATCGGCATGGATATGGCCTTGCGCCTGCTGAGAAAAAATTCCTCTTTTCCCAATTTGATTATAAGTCTCGATGCCGATACTTTGGTCAGGGATAATTATTTGTCCACGATAAAAAATTATTTTACGCCGGAAGTCAAAACTGCAATTGTGTCTTATGAACATCAGATGCCGGAGGCTTTTGAAGAACAGGCCGCCATTGTTTGTTATGAAATGTTTTTGCGCTACTGGGTTCTGGGACTAAAGTATGCGAAATCTCCCTGGGCTTTCCATTCCATAGGCTCAACGATTATCGCATCAACTGAAGCTTACCTCGGAGTCAGGGGAATGAATAAGCGCAAAGCGGGGGAAGATTTTTATTTCTTAAGCAAACTCGCTAAAATGGGGGAAATTAATTATATTAAAGAAACATGCGTTTATCCTTCAGCTCGCTCTTCCACTCGTGTTCCTTTTGGAACGGGAAAAAGAATACAAAGATTTCTTGCAGGCGTTTGCAAAGAAGAATATCGTTTATATGATCCGCAAATATTCGTGATATTAGGCGATTGGTTGCAACTTATGAATGGCCTGTTTATCACCGGCGAGGATGAAGTTTTAACAAAAGCGGAGAGAATCCATCCCAGTTTAAAGGATTTCCTGAAAAATAGTGACTTTTCTGCGATCTGGTCAAATATACGCCGCAATGCGAAAGACGAAAAAACTCTCGGCCACCAGTTTAATGACTGGTTTGACGGGTTTAAAACTTTAAAATTGATTAATTATTTCACCAGAGAAGTTTATCCTCAAATTAATATGTTTGAAGCCCTGGCGCGAATTATTTCTATGTCGGGAATGTCTGGATTAAAATTAAATTCAGAAGCAGACATTCCCCAATTAGAAGAGCAGATAAAAACTCTGCAATACTTACGCATGATAACATGATGATATATATCAGAGTTAATCCCTCGTCGCCGCCGTTATATCTTTATGAGCTCATTATCCCACAGCGCTTCGCGCCTGGGATAATTCGACTAACGCCTCAAACGTTGCTGCGCTAGTTTTCGACGAGTCTCATTATAATTATCTTGACGTATATGTTTATTTTACATATAAACTTCAAAATAAAAAACTGCAAAACATTTTCTGGAGGAAATTCATGAAAAATAAAATCAATATAATCTGGAAAGCTATTTTAGTTTTATTTGTCTTTTTTCTGGTGTCAGGTTGCGGCGATAAAGAGAAAACAAAAGAAGTATCTCCCGCTCCGGCGGTTTCTGAATCTCATGCTTCCCCCAACGCGCCGTTTGTTGCAAGTGAGCAATCTAAGCCATCTGATATAGTTGTCAGTGTTGATGGGAAAGTTCTAAAAAAATCTGAATTGGAACAAGACATCAATAAGATAATAAAAAAGTTTAAGGATAAAATACCGGCCGATAAACAAAAAGAAGCGAGAATAAATATTAAGAATCAGTTGGTAAATACATTTGTAATGAAGACTCTTTTAGCAAATGAAATTGAGAAAAGAAAAATTGGAGCGAACGATCAGGAAATAAAAGCAACAAAAGACAGGATACAAGCAAGTCTTCCGCCAAACAAAAAATTGGATGAATTCTTCAAAGAAAATGGCATATCTCAAGAAGAAATTGCGTTTGCAGTAAAGGTGGAAAAATTTAAAAATCAGGAAATCGGTGATAAGGCAAAACCTACGCAAAAGGAAATAAACAAATTTTACAAAGATAATCAAGAAAAACTGTTTGTTGAGCCGGAAAGTGTTCATGCCCGTCATATTCTTGTGGCCACGAAAAAAGAAGATAATGACAAAGTCAAAGCGCAGAAAAAGGAAAAAATAGAAAATTTGCGCAAGCAATTATTGAATGGTGGTGACTTTGCAGAACTAGCCCGTAAAAATTCCGATTGTCCGAGTAAAGAAGTTGGTGGTGATTTGAATTTCATAAAAAAGGGGCAAATGGTGAAAACTTTAGAAGATGCCGCCTTTTCACAGAAGAATAATGTTATTGGTCCAGTAATTACAACGGAATATGGTTATCACATTATTCAGGTGCTAGATCATAAACCCGCTAAGAAATTATCTTTAGACAAGGTTAAGGGCAGTATTTCCGCTCATCTGGAAAAGCAGAAAACAATGCAAATGTTTAATGATATTTTGAAAAATTTACAACAAAAAGCGAAAATAATAGTTTATTAAATTAATTTTTATCGGAGCAAATTTTAATCTGTTTATTTAAAACTGTGTTCACTATCGGGGAAATCGCCATGTTTCACTTCCGCGATATAGGTTTTAACCGCTTTTTTAATTTCCAAATTTAGATGGGCGTATTTCTTTACGTGTTTGGGAGTAAATCGATCGTATATTCCCAGCATATCATTAATTACCAGAACCTGGCCGTCGCAATTAACTCCGGCACCTATGCCTATAGTCGGAATATCAATGGAGTTGGTTATTTCAGAAGCAAGACCTTCCGGAATGCATTCCAGAACGAGAGAGAATGCGCCCGCTTCTTCCAGAATTTTAGCGTCTTCAATAATTTTACGGGCGGAATCTTCTTTTTTCCCCTGTACTTTGTAACCACCAATTTGATGGATAGATTGAGGCGTTAAGCCCAAATGGGCCATAACGGGAATTCCTGCAGAAGTGATCTTTTGCACGGTCTCCGCATATTCTCTTCCGCCCTCTAATTTAACAGCTTGGGCGTTTGCTTCCTGTAAAAACCTGCCGGCATTAGCCAATGCAGTTTGTCCAGATATCTGATAGGATAAAAAAGGCATGTCCGCAACAATTAAAGCATTCTGAGCGGCACGAGAAACCGCTTTGGTGTGATGCAACATATCTTCCATGGTGACAGGCAGTGTAGTGTCATAACCTAAAACAACCATTCCCAATGAATCGCCGACCAAAATAATATCAATATTGCATTCGTCAAGTATGGAAGAAATCGCGTAATCATAAGCTGTAAGCATAGTGATCTTTTCTCCCGCCGCCTTCATTTTTTTTATGTCTAAAGTGGTTTTACGGCTACTTTTATTTTGATTGCTCATGATTTATCGCTCCTTTTAAAATAGCATTCATTGTTTTTACCTGCCGGGCATTAAGCGTTCCCTTTTGTTGCGCTACTTTAACCGTTATTAATCCCAGAGAAGAATACAAAGAGGAGTATTGCGGCATATTTTTATTAATTGCTTTGATATGTTTCTTGATCGTGCCGAAATCACCGCGGGCAATGGGGCCTGTAAGGGAAGGAATCGAACCGGAATTCTCGATATTTTTAAGGCTGCCGTAAACTAAAGGCAGATAAGCTGCTTTTGCGTCTTTTTCATTCAGACCGATAGATTTATAAATGGATTCTACAGTGTTCATTAAAGAAACAAGATAATTGGAAGCAAGGCAAGCGGCAGCGTGATAAAGCGGCTTTTGGTCAGAAGAAATTAAAAGAGGAATCCCTTTTAAATCGCGAACAATATTTCTTGCCGTCGCCTGAGCTTTTTTATCCGCTGTAATTGCAAAATAACTTCCGGGGATGTTTTTTATAGCTTGGTCAATTGAAGAAAAGCTTTGCAATGGATGAACGCTGGCAACCGCCGCGCCTGCTTTCTTTGCCGCATCAAGCAGATCCAGGCCGCCGGCCCCACTCATATGGAAAACTAATTTCCCTTTTATTGCCGGACAAAGGGCAATATCCTTACAAGCAGAAGAAATAACGTCATCGGGGGTGGTAATTAAAATACAATCAGCTTTTTGCACCGCTTCCCTAGATTTGAGAAAAGTTTCACCTTTCATATAAAGGAGAGCTCTTTTCCTTGCTGCGGGAGATTTATCGGCTATGGCAATGATTTTATAGCCGGCTTTTCTTAATAAAAAACCGATGGCTGTTCCAACCATTCCGGCGCCGATAATTGCAAAATTATTTAAATGCCTTTTATTCATATTCAAATGCGACTTACTTCAATATCCCTGCCTTCGGCGGGATAATTCAACTAACGCTTTAATAAGCCCTGATTTTTACCCTAAAGGGCACTGCGCCGAAACGTAGTGCTCGGAAAATCTTAGAGCGAATTATCCCACCACCTTCAGGTGATAGGGACAAACTTCACTTCTCTCGTTTTAATTGTATCCCACAATCCTCATTCGCTTTGCTCGTTTTCAGCGAGTTTCATTATCCCACGGTGCTGAGCGCTTGGGATTGTTCGACTTACGCTTCAAACTTCACTTCTCTCGTTTCAATTGTATTCCACAATCCCCATTCGCTTTGCTCAGGGGATATTTCGACCAGCAAGCTTCAGTACACTTCGTTTCTGACGCTTGGGCCTCAATAAAAAAGGCCTTCCGCAAAAGGAAGACCTCGACAGTTAAATAAAAAAACGAGCACCGTCTCAGTCGACAGAATGGATCCAAGCGGTTGGCTAATATCTACCACTAGCCGGAAACTTAGTCAAATATTATTTAAAGAATCAAACTTGTGTTTGTCGCGGCACTTCGTTATATAGATATAAGGTGAAATGATGAAAAAAATAGATTTAATGATATTTGATTTCGATGGCACTCTTGTTTCCACAGGCGCTGATTTGGTAATGTCAATAAATTACATGTTGAATTCACTGGCGCTGAAGGAAAAACCGGCAAAACAAATTCTTTGCTTTGTCGGCGACGGTATAAGCAAACTGGTTGAAAAGACGTTAGGGGAAGATAATATCAAATATCATGAAGAAGCGATGAGAATTTTTACTGATTATTATGGCAAACATCTTTTGGATAATACCGAACTCTGTCCTCAAGCAGAAGAAGTCTTGAAATGTTTTGAAAATAAAAGAAAAGTTATTTTGACTAACAAGCGCTATAATTTTACATTGGCTATAGCGCAAGGGGTAGGCATAGCAAAATACTTTGTGGAAATAATCGGTTCCGATTCCACGCCGTTCAAGAAACCGGATAGCCGCGTGATAGATTATTTGTTAAATAAGTACAAAGTTGTTAAAGAAAACATTATTATCATAGGCGACGGCGTCAATGATATCGCTGTAGCAAAAAATTCCGGCATATTGAGTTGCGCGTATTTAAATGGAATGGGCAACAGGAATGATTTGTTGAATCTTGAAGCCGATTATTATTGTGAAGACCTTTTGGAAATCAATTCTTTGTTTTGTTAATGAGACTAAAATTTCAGGAACGGAGTGAACTGAAATTTAAAAGTCGAATTAGTGAGTCCCAAGTTTTAATGAGACTCAAATTTCACAAGCGCAGTGTAGTGAAATTTGTAAGTCGAATTATCCCACATGCACTTTCATGTGGGACTATATAGCAAATGAAACTATCTCTTTAGCAAAGCACATAGGGATCTCCCATAAGCTAAGCGAATGGGGATTGAGGGATATAATTGAGAACGAAAGAAGTGAAGTTTGTCCCTATCACCTGAAGGTGGTGGGATAATTCGCTCTAAGATTTTCCGAGCACTACGTTTCGGAAAATCAAGGCTCATTAAAGTGTTAGTTAAATTATGATAAAAAAAATTAATCAAACTATAAAGAAATATAATCTATTGGAAAAAGGCGAACATGTGGTTGTGGCGATCTCCGGTGGACCTGATTCCACAGCGCTTCTGACAGCTCTTGTATCAATAGCGCAGAAAATGGATTTGAGCCTGATAGCCGCTCATTTCAACCATGGATTGCGCGGAGAAGAA
>JAPLJP010000053.1 GCA_026388535.1 Deltaproteobacteria bacterium
GGCTATTATTTTGTTTATTTGATATAAGCTCCCCATACAAAATATCAATAATAATAAGTGAGTTGAAGGAAGGGAAAAACATGAAAAAAGAAGATTGCATACTCTTTAGTGGCGGCGCTCAGGGGGCGGAAGCGGAATTCGGCGCAACTGCGGAGAGCGTTGGAATTGAAGAAGTAAATTTTACATTTAACGGACACAGCATCGTCCGGAAACGGGGATTACGTGTCCTCAATCACGAAGAACTGAAAAATGGCGATGTGAGTCTGGAATATGTGTCAAAATTAATGAATCGCCGTTACACTGATAATGAGACTTTTCGAAAGATCCTCCAAAGTATCTGGTTCCAGATTAACAACGGTCAGGAAATTTTTGTAATCGGTGAAATACTTGATGATAAGACTGTCAAAGGGGGCACCGGCTGGGGCGCCGAATTCAGCAAAATATGCAACAAGCCATTGCATGTTTTTGATCAGAAGAAAAACAAATGGTTCACCTGGAATAAATTGGAATGGGTTGAACGCAAAAAAGGCGACGAGCCGGTTATAAGCCATGTCCATTTCACCGGAACAGGAACCCGTTTCCTGGAAGAAAACGGCAAGAAAGCTATCAAGGAATTGTTCGCCAGATCTTTTTCGTAATTAATTGCTGATAAACCCTGAAAATTGTGCTGGTTATCGTTTTCACTGAATAATTTTGATATAATCTTTTTAACAATTTACAAAGCCGAGTTTATTTCAGTAATTATTCTCGTTTCCTATTTTTCAAGTACTATTTTATAATAACAATGAGCTTTGTTATGCATGGTAAAAGGCATTAAGAGAACTGCGATAGTGTTCATCATCATATCTTGAGGAAGAATTTGAAGAAATATTTTTGATAAAAACGGAAATTCGAAATATTTTCTCGCTAATAGTTGAAGTTTACCAAGATTAGGCATGATAGCTTTGGATAAGTCTGTCTTAACTTTTAACTTGAATCCTGCCTTACCGGCGATTTCCAGCCATGTGTCAATTTTTGCAAAACTGTTAACAGCCAATGATTTCTCAGTAAGTATCACCGCTTGAACTAAATTATCAGGCAGGCTTTCAAAACCAATTTGCCTGAATCCATCATAAAGGACAAATTGACCTCCGTTCTTAAGAACTCTAAATATTTCGGATAAGACTTGCCGCGAATCATTAGCATAACAGATGGATTCTAATGCGAAAATAAAATCAAATGAAGAATCTTCAAAATCCAACTTGTGAAAATCTCCATAAGTAAACTTTAAGTTTTCAATATGATGTGATTTCCTTTTTGCAATTTTCAAATGTTTATCGGTAATATCAATTCCTGAAAATTTAATTTCAGGAAACTTTTTCGCTAAAAATATAGAATTAAATCCCTTTCCACATCCTAATTCTAATACACTCTTTACTTCCGATACATTTATTAAGTCAAATATTTCATTTAATTGAGTGTAATAGCCTTTTTTATTAAATATACCGTCGTAGTTTAAGGCCATATGAACAGCACCATCATAAGAATGTAGATACTTATAAAGAGCACTGCTGGCTCGATAATAATTTATAATATTATCACAATCAATATTCTTATTAATTATATTCTTTGTAAGAAAAATTGAATTAATTTTCTTTAAATATTTATCCAACTCATTCAAATCAACAATTATCTCTTTATTCATGTCGATACCATGTAAATATTTTCTGAATTCATCTATGAGTCATAATTAATTAATTTCACAACTTGCAGCATTTCAGATAATCCTGCAGTGCCAGTTGCCAGGGCTGCATTGTTTTTCCCGTCGTTTGAATAAACTTCTGCATACTCAAAACGCTGTAAGCGGGACGTTTAGCTGGTCTTTTAAGTTTATTGGATTTAATTGGCGTCACCGCAATATCATCCAAACCTGATTCCTGCAGAATCTTTACCGCGAACTGATACCAACTGCAACTGCCCCTATTGGTTATATTAAAAATTCCCTGAGTTTTTTTCTCAATAAGCAAAGCTACAGCGGCCGCCAGATCTTTTGTATAGGTGGGCGAACCGACTTGATCGTC
>JAPLJP010000009.1 GCA_026388535.1 Deltaproteobacteria bacterium
AACCGCGGCAGGCGGTGCACAGAGTTGTATCAATCAATTTTACAAGTTCGGTTCCCATAGTCTATTCTCCTATAACTTGGTTACGTTGACCATGAACGCCTTATACTCGGGGCAGAAGGTGTTCGCGTCACCAACGGTTGGGGTTAAAAAGTTTGTGCTGTCGCTGCCACCCTCAGGATAGAGCCAGCCGTAATTGAAGGGCATACCGACTTGATGCACCGTTTTTCCTTCAACCGTAAAAGGTTTAAAGCGTTTGGTCACCATCGCCACGCAGGGCGCTTCACCACGAATTGAGGAAACCTTAACGCGGTCACCGTTTTTAATTCCTTTTTCAGCCGCCAGTTTATCGCCGATCTCCACATAGAGTTCCGGCTGCATCTCGAGAAGCCACATCTGCCAACGGGTCAGAGCGCCGGAACACCAATGCTCCGTGCAGGAATATGTTGTGCAGACATATGGGAATCTGCTGTCGGCGTTGGCCCGCTTGTCCAGATCACTCTTGAAGATTTCAATAGCCGGATTGATAAGTTGTCCCGACAGAGGATTTTTCGCCAGCGGTCCTTCCAGTGGTTCGTAATGTTCAGGGAACGGGCCTTCGGCCATGCCGGGGCCAAACAAAGCACCCAGACCATCTTTCTGCATGATGAACGGGTATTTCCCTTTTGCCTTGTCCGCCTGTGGCGGCCAGGGACCATCGGGTACATCACCTGCCCATTTATCGCCCTTCCATTCCAGAATATTGCGTTTGGGATTGTATGGTTTACCGTTTAAATCGCAGGAAGCGCGGTTATACATAATACGGCGGTTGAGCGGCCAGGCGTAAGCCCAATCAGGATAGAGTCCTAATCCCGTGGGATCACTCTTGCCGCGCTTGGCCATCTTGTTGAGACCTTTCTCGTCAAAACTTCCGCATATGCACCAGTTGCCGGAACAAGTTGAACCGTCGTCCTTAAGATTACCAAAGGTCGGCACCAACTGGCCTTTCTTGAATAAGGTCGAAGTTTTCTTGACCTTGTCTTCAATGACCGTATCTTTAAGGAAGTATCCATTAATGTGTTTTGATACTTTCAGCGCATCATATCTGCCTTTAGCATCCGTATAATCCCACTTGAGATTGACGATGGCTTCGGCATTGGGACCGCCTTCCCTAGCGTACAGTTTCTTGAGTTCCGCCACAATTTTCATCTCTATTTCGCCTACAGGAATGGCATCGCCGGGAGATTCGGCTGCTTTATATTTCCACTGTACCCAGCGGCCGGAATTGCTCTGCGAACCTTCTTTGTCCATCGTAGCTGAAGCAGGCAGAAGGAAGACCTCCGTTTTGATATTCTTGGTATCAACGCCGGGACCTCTCCAGAATTGGTAGGTTTCATTATCGAAAATGTTTTCACCGATCAGGAAATCCAGTTTCTGGAGCGCCTTGCGGACCTTATTAGTATTGGGAGAACTTACCGCCGGATCTGTTCCTACCGCAAAGAGTCCCTTAATCTTGCCTGCGTACATCTTATCAAACAGATGCATTAATGAATAATGCTGACCATCGTCGAGCTTGGGCAGCCAGTTATATCCGAAATCATTTTCTTTGGTGGCCTTATCACCCCAGTATGATTTCAAGAAGCTGACAAAGAATTTCGGATAGTTCTGATAGTAGTTGGCTGACTGGGGATCTTTGGATTCCGGCGTACATTTTTTCAGATAATGTTCCAGCGTATCAGCAGACGCTGACGGCATTTTCAGATAGCCGGGCAGAACGTTATAGAGAATAGCGTGATCAGTGGAACCCTGAACATTCGGTTCACCGCGCAGAGCGTTAACGCCACCTCCCGCAATTCCCATGTTGCCCAGAAGCAACTGGATGATGGACATGGTGCGGATAATCTGGCTTCCGGTTGTGTGGTGCGTCCAACCCAGCGCGTAACATTCTGTACCCGCCTTGTTGGCAACGCCGGTGGCGCTGTATGCCTGATAAACTTTAATAAGATTTTCTTTGGTAACGCCAGTGATACTGGAGACCTTATCCAACGTGTAACGGGAATAATGCTTTCTCATCATTTGAAGAACACATTGGGGATCAGTCAGGGTCATATCCCGTTTGGGCATTCCCTTGTCGTCTTTTTCCAGTACCCAGGTTGCTTTATCGTATTTTCTTTTCTGGGCATCATAACCGGAGAAAAGACCAGTTAACAACATAGTCTCTGAAATATTTTTTATTTTCCAGAATGTAATGAATCATACCGCCCAGGAAAGCGATGTCAGTGCCGGAACGAAGCGGCACATGAAAATCGCAGCGGGCTGATGTTCTGGTATAACGGGGATCGACGTGAATAATCGTCGCGCCTTTCTCTTTTGCTCTTAATATCCACTTGAAGGCGATGGGGTGATGCTCGGCAGCATTGCTGCCCATAATGAGAATAACATCTGCATTCTTTAAATCAATATAGTGGTTCGTCATGGAACCGCGTCCGAACGACTCTCCCAGAGCCGATACTGATGGACTGTGTCAGACACGGGCCTGATGATCTATATAGACCAGACCAAGCGCTCTGCACTTGGCAGTCGCCAGCCAGCATTCCTCATTATCAATATTGGAACTGCCAAGATGAGCAACTGTTTCGCAGCGGTTTACCAGTTCGCCCTTGGCGTTTGTCTTCACAAAACCCTTGTCGCGAGCGTCTTTTATCAGACGGGCAATCCTGGGAATGGCGAAGTCCCAGCTTTTTTCCTCCCATTTATCGCCGCCCGGAGCGCGATAGAGAACCTTGGTAAGCCTGTGTTTGTTTGCTTCGGTTAGATCAAAGAAACCGGCTCCCTTGGCGCAGAGCGATCCTTCATTGATGGGATGGTCGGCATCTCCTTCGATGTTAATGATCTTTCCTGTCGCCTTATCCGTGCTACAGACAAGACCGCAGCCGACGGAACAGTAACAGCAGGTCGTTATCGTTTGTTTGGCGATCTTGACCCGATTCATTTTGTCTAACTCATTCGCGTATGCCCTGGTCGGCTTCAGGTTGAACCCCAATGTAGACAGAGCAACCCCGCCTCCGAAGGCACCGGTAATGGTTAGAAAACCTCTTCTTGTAATTTGCATAAAAAGCCTCCCCAGTACCTATGTCAATTTTGGTTTATGTCAAACGTGGCATATGCATGACTGAAAGTCATAAAAATGTCAATATGTTTTATATAGCATAGATATTAAAGCACTTTTGTCTTTATAAGAAAGGCAATTAGGCGAAGTTGTTGTGACAATCACGGGTATGAAACCCCAAAGCAAGCTGCGGGGTATCACACCCTCCGCTTTGCGGGATTGTTCGACTTACAAATTTCAATGTACTTCGTTTTTGAAATTTGAGTCTCACAATAAAAAACACTGTTAACGAATTTTATTGACATTTCATGACTATTTTCCCTATAAACAAAATCATGTCAGCGCATTGAGGGGAGAAAATATCCGATGGAAATCAAGCACAAAGTCTGGATTGAGAAAGACGGTAAGGTAATTTTCGGCAAAGGCAGGGATAACATTCTCAAAGCAATAGATGAACAGCGCAGTCTTAATGCGGCGGCTAAAGAACTGGGAATGTCCTATCGCGCGGCATGGGGAAGATTAAAAGCTTCTGAAGAACGGATGGGAATGAAACTGGTCGAAACCGGCATCAAGGAAAAATCAATGCAGCTGACACCTCTTGCCCGGAAAATAATAGACCGCTTTGAAAAACTGGAACAAGATGTGGAAAAGCTCTTACACACGGCGGATCATGATTTTCAGAAATTGACTCATGATGACGGGAAATAATTCAAGATTAAATAAATCAACATTAAGAAGAGAAACTTCTTTGCGCCTTTAAGACTCTTAACAAACTGCCTTTAAGAAAAAATTACGTTTTCAAACCCTTTATAAAAATATTCAAACTATCTCGAACAGTAGAATGGATTCTCTCCATACGTTTCGTTGGATTACCTGTGAAGAGATAAAGGGAAATAACACCATTTAACATACCCCAAATTGCATTTTGCATTTGCCTTATGTTGGCAATTGGAGAAAATTCACCAGAATCAATGCCCTTCTGGATGATTTCGGAAATGATCTTAATATTTTCATTGGTCGATCGTATGAGTTCAATGTTTTGTTTTTCCGTTAGATGCATCTGGCCTGTCTGCATCATAAATGTCATAAGTATTCTAAAGAGTTCATTATCATCTAAAAAATAATTGACATAAATACGGGCAAACTCCAGCAATAGCTGTGAAGCCGTTGCTTCCGTAGATGAAAAATTCTTTACTCTTTTATAAAGCGCGATATTATCGGCAATCAAAATTTGAGCGTATATTTCTTCCTTGCTTTCGAAGCAGAGGTAAATAGATCCTTTGCTGACTTCAGATTTAGCGGCAATATTATCGACTGTTACAGCTTTGAAGCCTCGATCAAAAAAAAGCCTTCGCGCTGCTCTCAAAATTTTATTCTTTCGATTTTCCTTCTCTTTTTCTTTTATTTTTTTTCTTTTTTCTTCCAAAACTTTAGTTACCTTTATTTACACAGGAATATTTATTTTCGATATATATCAATGCTGAATTTAAATTTTGTGCGCGTAAAATAGTCCCGGCATATTTTTTTAATATTTTCTTAATTATTCTTTACTAATATTTTTACCAGGCACTATATTTATAAGAGTTGGAGTAGTTTTTTTCAGTAAGTTATTACTTACACTTACCCATAATACTCAATTATGACTGTGAGTCTATAAATTAATATCAGCATTGTGTCAAGAAAAATCAAATTCAAAAATAACAGGCCATTGACAATATTAGAAAAGCTTTAAATAACAAGTATTTGGCCACTTTATCCCGCTCTTATTTAATTTAATTTTCCCAGTTCCCGGACAAGCGCCTCCAGAGGCGGACGCCGGTTGATATCATGCACATCAATATAACGGATGATGCCTTTTTTATCGATTACAAAAAGCGCTCTTTCCGACACGCCATCGGAACGCAGTACGCCGAATTTTCCCGCCACAGCCCCGTGCGGCCAGAAATCGGAAAGAACTTCAAACCACAATTTTCCCATTTGGTTCGTCCAGGAATAAAGAGTTGGAATATTATCAACTGTAATTCCCAGTAAAACAGCATCATAGTCTTCAAATATATCCTTGACAATATTGTAGCCCGGCCATTGATCGGAACAAACCGGTGTCCACGCCGCAGGCAAAAAAGAAATCACAATAATTTTCTTTTCGCGATAATCTTTGAGGGATATAACTTTACCGCTGACAGCTTTGAGCGTAAAAGCAGGAGCTTCTTCCCCTACTTTAACTTTCAAAACGCTATCGACAGGTTTCAATTCCCCCGGATTATAAATATTATTTTTATACGCCTCCGATAAAGCATAAGCGTTCGACGAAAAAAAACAAACAAATAAAGCCGCTAATATTATCTTTTTTTTCATTGTATGCTCCTATTTTAATCCGGCTGATTTTACTATTTGCGCTAGAAAAAGATCATTATTTTCGAGAGCGCCCAATCTGGAATAAATAACTTCCGGAGATTTTCCGCCGTTTAATTTTACGGCAATAAAGTATGGCGTTCTTACTTCTCCCATAATTTTGTGCAGCTTATAATCAGCGTCGGGAGTCAAGGGGAAAGCAATCGTATATTTCTTTTTAAAGATGTCTGTTTCAAACTGAGAATTGCCGATACCAATGCCGATAATTTTAATTTTATCTTTGAGCGCATGATTGCCTTCGATTAACGCATAGAGTCGATTAACATTAGGTGCTTCGGCCTGGCAATAGGGACAATACATACTGAATATTTCGATAATAACCACCTTTGCTTTTATTTGATTAACTTTTAAAAACCCGCCGCCGGGCAAGCCAAGATATTTAAGATCGGCGGAGTTATTCGGTTTTAATAATTCAATTTCGGGTAAAACCCCTCCCACTTTTGGCGGACTGTTTTCGGCGGCACAAATTGTATTCGCCATAAATAGAACCAGCGTAATAACTATTAAACCTGATATTCTTTTCTTCATAGATTCATCCTTTTCATTACTGTTGGTTGCGAACTATTAATTGCTGAATTATTTTCCGCTTTACTGATTATATAGCCTTTATTCTTGTGTTTAAAATAGCATATTTTAGTAAAAATATTAAGCGAAATAAATAATATAAAATCCCTCTCCGCTACGCTTCGGGGATAATTCCACTTACGCTTTAATGAGCCTTGATTTTCCGGCGGAAAATCTTAGAGCGAATTATACCGCTACCTTTAGGTGGCAGGGACAAACTTCGTTGCACTCGTCTTCAGCTTGCCTCACTACAACTTACGCTTCGAGCTTCGCTCTGCTTGCTCTCAGCGAGTGTCATTAAATATATCTTGACTTTTTTCGGCATTGTACTTAAGTGAAACTAATTTCGTAAATTTGTACTCATTGAATAAATGAGATACGAAAGAGAAAGTTGAATTTGGACATTTTGAGGTAAAAATTAACCTGTTGGATTCTTTAAATTATTATTGGTTTTTTCAGTTCCACCAAAACAATCCGTTGTATTCTTTAAAGTCTTTCCGGTTTTTCCAATCCTTTCATGGTGTTAATTCGACTTGGAAAATTCATGAAAGGAGGATTGAACTATGCCAGAAGGTAAAGTAAAGTGGTTCAACGAGAGTAAAGGTTTCGGTTTCATCGAACAAGATGACGGCGGTGATGTTTTTGTTCATTTCAGTGCTATTCAAACTGAAGGCTTCAAAACGCTGGCTGAAGGACAGCGGGTGTCTTTCGATGTCCAGAAGGGCAAAAAAGGTCTGGAAGCGGAAAACGTCAAACCCCTATAATCTTTTACCGATATAGGATTTACTAAAATGCACTCCTGTAAGAAATATACGGGAGTGCATTTTTTTTGCTTATCAAGGCATCAGCTTATGCTTCTACCAAAGCGAATTCCGGACAAAATCCGGTATTGATCACACCTGTTTCTTTTTAATATATCTTGACAAAAATTAAAGTTTTGAGTTAGTGCCTTTTAGTTTTTATTCACAGGTATTCTTAATCATTTCGAACATTAGGGGGTAATTGTGTATTTCTCGAAAGAAATGCAGGAAGCATCTTTAAAACTCAACAAAAAATGGGAGGATAAAGTTCAAAAGTCGTTAAAAACTAATCCTGACCAAAAAGAACGCTTTACCACTGTCTCGGATACGGAAATCAAGAGACTCTATACTCCGGAAGATATTAAAGATATTAATTTTGTTGAAGACATCAGTGTTCCCGGTGAATTTCCTTATCTGCGCGGCAATCAAGTCACCGGTTACCGGGGACGTTATTGGACGTTCCGCATGTTTTCCGGCATGGGCAGCGCGCAGGAGACCAACCAACGCTGGCAAATGCTCCTGCGCCAGGGGCAAACCGGACTCAGCACGGCTTTTGATTTCCCGACACTCATGGGATATGACAGCGATTCGCCCAAAGCGCTGGGCGAAGTGGGCAAATGCGGTGTTGCCATAGATACACTGGAAGATTTTCTGGCCCTTATGGAAGGTATCCCTCTGGATAAGGTTACCACCTCCATGACTATTAACCCTCCGGCAACAGTTTTATTCGCGATGTATTGCGCGGCGGCGGACATCAGAGGCGTGCCGCTTACCAAAATAGGCGGCACCATTCAAAATGATATGCTCAAGGAATTCATCGCGCAAAAAACATTCATGTGCCCACCGGAACCTTCGGTAAAGCTAATCAGCGACACGGTCGAGTTCGGTACAAAATTTGTT
>JAPLJP010000062.1 GCA_026388535.1 Deltaproteobacteria bacterium
CCGCCTTCGGTCGTGTTAATGCTGTTGGCAAAAGCAAAAATATTGTCCAGATAGGTTTCGTTATATTGCAGGGCGACTTCTACAGAACAATCATCCTTGGCTCCGGAAACCAAAATAGGGTTTTTATGCAAAACTTTTTTATTGCGGTTTATATATTCGACAAAGGAAACTATTCCGCCTTTATAAAAGAATTCGTTTTGCTTGCCATTGCGTTCATCGATTAAATTAATTTTGACGCCAGAGTTTAAAAAAGCCAGTTCGCGTAAACGATTCGCTATAATATCGAAACTGAATTCACTCTCTTCAAATATTTCATCATCGGGTAAAAATGTTACTTTGGTTCCCTTGCCTCTTGTTTTACCCACCATCTCCAGGGGCCCATTGGGAACGCCGCGTGTGTAAAACTGCGTGTAACCATTTCCATCGCGTCTTACTTCCAACTCGCAGGATTTGGATAGGGCATTCACTACGGAAACACCGACGCCGTGTAAACCGCCGGATATTTTATAAGACTCGTCGGAAAATTTACCTCCGGCATGCAGTTTGGTCATAACAACTTCGGCCGCCGACACACCTTCCGTTTTATGAATATCAACTGGAATACCGCGGCCGTTATCATCAACAACGATACTATTATCCACTCTTATTTTTACTGTGATGGTGTCGCAATAACCGCCCGCCGCTTCATCAATACTATTATCAACAACTTCATAAACCAGATGATGAAGACCTTCTTTACCTGTTGAACCGATATACATAGCCGGCCTTTTGCGCACAGCCTCCAGGCCTTCCAATACTTTAATACTATCAGCATCATACTTATGTGTCATATTTGTTTTTAAACTTCCTCTCTACCGCTATATTTTTAAGGGCATAATAATACATAAATAATTGTCATCTTCGGTCTGTTTAATCAATGAAGGTTTTAATCCCAATCCAACTTCAAACATAATCTGATCTTTATTAATCACCGATATGGCGTCAATTAAATAGTTTACATTAAACCCGCTATCAATAACTTCGCCACTGTAAGTTATATCTATTTCTTCTGTCGCTTCACCTACATCCAGATTGGTAGAATTAAGCGTTAACTTGCCTTCGGAAAAAGAAAGAATTACTCCACCGTAGCGCTCTGAAGACACAACACTCATTCTTTTTAAGGCGTGCAGAAAATATTCTTTCTCCAGAACAACACTAATTCCTTTTTCCGTGGGAATTACTTTTTTATAATCAGGATAATCAGCGTCAACAAGACTAACCTTTAAAAGAGTATTTTCTGTTTTCACCACAAACATATTTTTATGCAAACCAATTTTAATTTCTTCGTTTTCATCAATAATCTTTTTTATCTCCATTAAACCTTTACGGGGAATAATAATTCCCTTTCCCGCCTTTAAAGACGCGCCGGATGTAAATCCCTTGGCCATCGCCAGACGATGTCCGTCAGTAGCCACCATCCTCAGTAAGTGATTCGACCCATCCATTCCCGCTTCCAATAAAACACCATTCAAGTTTTTCCTTGTTTCATCAGTCGCCATGGCAAACGACGTTTTATTGATTAAATCCTTAATTATACTTCCCTGAATTTTATACAGCGGAATATCCTGCTCATCCACAATACTGGGAAAATCTTCTGCCGGCAAACCTGGTATTTTATAAAAAGCTCTTTGAGATGATATTTTCACGATATTATTTTTTTGAACAAAATTAATAATATCACCTTGAATTTCTCTAACCATCTCATATATTTTTTTCGCGGAAATGGTTATTTCACCCTTTTCCACTACTTCCGCTTCATAATCAGAAATTAAAATTATTTCCCTGTCTGTGGCAATTATTTTAATTTTACTGGCTTCCACTTTTAAAAGAATATTATTTAAAATAGGTATTGTCGTCTTTTTCTCCACAATTCCTAAAGTTTTTTGAATACCGTCAAGAAAGGTGTTTCTGTTTATTTTAAATTCCATATTGCCTCCTTGTCTTTATTATTCTTTTAATCTCTTATTAAATAAAATAGTAATAATAGTAATGCTTGTTGATATGTTGATTAAGTTTATTTTAAAAACAATTATAATAATTTAAAACAACTTTCTCCTGTTTATAAACTTAATATAAAAAGTTTATCATTTGTGGATTAAAATATCCTCCATTTCCTGAATTAAATTTTTTAATTTAGGATCAGCCTTAAGACTGTTTAATATTTTATTATTGGCGTAAATGACCGTGGAATGATCCCGTCCGCCGATTTTTTGTCCAATATCAGGGAAAGAGAAGTTTGTCAGTTTTCTGGCTAAATACATAGCAATTTGCCGGGCAAAGACAATATTTTTATTTTTATTATGCGCTTTAATATCCGATATTTTTATATTTAATTTACCAGCAATAACCTTAATAATTTCTTCAATACTTACCTCGCCTTTTTTATTGTGCTTAACCAGACTACTCAATACTTCCTTAACTAAATCCAAATCAATTTCTCTGCCGGTAAGAGATGAATAAGCGCCAATTCTAACTAAAAACCCTTCCAGTTCACGAATATTGGATTCCACATGAGACGCAATGTAATGGATGACGTTATTCGGTAACTCTATTTTATTTTCCTGTATTTTCTTTTCGATAATCGCAATTTTGGTTTCTATTTCCGGTGGTTGAATATCGGCAATCAATCCCCATTCAAAACGGGAACGAAGCCTGCTTTCCAGATTGGGTATATCTTTCGGGAATTTATCGCTGGTGACGACAATTTGTTTTCCGGAATCATGCAGAGTATTGAAAGTATGGAAAAATTCTTCCTGAGTTCTGTCTTTTCCCGCCAGAAAATGAATATCGTCAATCAACAGACAACTAATATTGCGATATTTCTCTCTGAACTTCGGCATCCGGTCGTAACGAATGGAATTAATCATTTCATTCATAAACTCTTCGGCGGAAACATACATAATATTGAGCGACGGATGAGTCGCATTGGCAAGCAGGCCAATGGCATTGAGCAAATGTGTTTTTCCCAGTCCGGAGCCGCCGTAAATGAAAAGAGGATTATAGTTTTTGGCCGGTTGTTTGGCTACGGCAATGGAAGCGGCATGGGCAAATTGATTACATGAGCCGACCACAAACCTGTCAAAGTTATAGTTATCATTAAGGAAGGAAAAGTTTTTGCCTCTGCTTATTGACGCGGTAGAAGCGCTTTTTGAGTGTGTCGCCGGCTTTGCCGTAGGTTCGTGATCCTTCTCTTTTGTTTTAGAGAGAACAAAATCAATGTCAACATCAAGCCCTGCGGCATCTTTCAGGGATTGTTTAATTGTCGAGCAATAATTTTCTAACAGCCAGTCTTTAAAGAATTTATTGGGTACGGCCAATTGGACACACTGATCTTCCATGGCAATAATTTTGATGGGTTTTATCCATGTGTCAAAATTTTGCTTACTTATCTTTTCCTGAATCATTTTACTGGTTTTGTCCCAGAACGCATCCATTATAACAACCTTTATAAACAAGCCTATCAACAACTGTTGATAGGCCTGGAAAGCTTACATTATTGCAAATCATCGAGAATCAAACCGGATAACCGATTCAATTCATCCATAGATGTATATCGAATTTCTATCAAGCCCTTTTTATCGGAACCATTAATTTGCACCTTCGCCAGCAATTTCGTCGTCAATGCTTTTTCCAAATCGTTCAGAAAGCGGTCTTTTTTCGCGACCTGTTTTTTATCTGCGGGTCGCTTTTTTAAATTTTGAATCAAGCGTTCCGTTTCCCGGACGTTTAAATCTTTTTTCAGGATTAAATCAAGCGCCGCGATTTGTTCTTCTGTTGAACCACATGAAAGTAAACAGCGGGCATGACCCGAAGAAATCTTTTTTTCCACCAGCGCCGCTTTTACTTTGGCCGGCAGTTTCAATAGACGGATGGTGTTGGCGATTGTCGAACGATCCTTGCCCGCGCGGGAAGAAATTTCTTCCTGAGAAAGTTTGAAAGTTTCGATTAACGTCACGTAGGCGTTTGCTTCTTCCAGAGGATTTAAATCTTCCCGCAGAATATTTTCAATTAACGATATTGCCGCCGCTTCCATGTCTGTCGCTTCGCGAATGACAATAGGCACATCTTTTAAACCAGCGGCTTGAGCCGCCCGCCAACGGCGCTCTCCGGCGATAATTTCGTAACCCTTATCCGCTTTGCGGACGACAATAGGCTGAATGATGCCGCTTTGCTTAACAGAGGCAACCATTTTCTTCTGATCCTCGTCGTTGAAATTTTTACGGGGCTGATAGCGGTTGGGACGCAATTCTTCAATGCCGCAGGAAACAGCGGGCTTTTTCTTGTCGAAGTCATTTATTAAATCCGGAAAAATGGCGCCGAGCCCTTTACCGAGCACATTTTTTTGTGCCATTTACATTTCCCCCTGAATTATTTCCTTGGCCATTTCAATATAAGAAAGAGCGCCGCGCGATTTGATATCGTAAAGAATGATGGGTAATCCGTGGCTTGGGCTTTCCGAAAGCCGCACATTGCGCGGGATCACCGTTTTAAAAACCTTGTTGCCGAAATGTTTCCGCACGTCATCGGATACACGATGCGACAGTAAGTTGCGCTGATCAAACATCGTCAGCAGGATACCGCCCAAAGCGAGCCGGGGATTTAATTGCGCTTTTACCAGCCTTACCGTGTTGAGTAGATATCCCAATCCCTCCATAGCGAAATACTCGCACTGTAAAGGCACAATCAAATAGTCGGAAGCGACAAGAGCATTGATAGTCATAACACCAAGTGAAGGTGGACAATCAATTACTATAAAATCATATTGCCTGTCCAGAGAGTTTAATAAATTCTTCAGTCGCTTTTCTTTTTCTTCCAGACCGACAAACTCAACCTCAATTCCAATAAGATCCTGATTGGACGGCACAACATCCAGATGTGGTATAACCGTGTTTATAATCACATCGTTGAGCGATACCTGGCCGATCATTGCGTGATACAAATTAGCTTTTTGTAAAAGGTCTCTATCCGCACCAAGCCCGCTTGTTGAATTGCCCTGGGAATCACCATCAATGAGTAAAGTTTTTTTTTCCGCCGCCGCCAGAGAAGCAGATAAATTAATCGCGGTGGTGGTTTTACCTACACCACCTTTTTGGTTTGCTATACATATAATTTTATTCATTATTTTATTGAGCGTAAAAAAATAAATTCTTTTGCAAGAATTGTCGTTAGAACTAGCATAAAAAAGTTTTTTTTAGAAGGGTTTTTTACTTTTTTATAATAATAATTTTTCTTGTCACTTCCAAAAAATCTGCCTTTATATCATGCTGAATCAATTGAGAAAATTTGCATGGATTTTTAGGCGAAGAACATTGATTTATTTCCACGTCAACATTAGGACCTTATAAAGCAATAATTTTACCGTCCGGATTAAGAAAAAATTCACCCAGTGCAAGAAGTTCGCATAATTTAAATGTGGCACGGGAAATTAAAATATCAAATTTCTCTTTCCATGAAACTGTCTTAATCATATTTTCAACGCGATCATGAAAAACA